>NZ_CP072842.1:955000-1260000 GCF_017948305.1 Faecalibacter bovis | reverse complement strand
AACATTCAATTTCGTTGGAATTAATTGATATGACGCGTCAAATTCAATTCCTCTACGATAACTTTCTCCTGAATTTTCACGGATTGGAGTTCCAACATCATTCACACGACCAGTAGGAACCAATTGATTGCGATAATTCATATAATATAAATTCGCACTCATAGAAAAACGACCACTTTTTCTGTAACCTAATTCATAATCTTGCAAAAATTCAGCTTTTGGTTCATTTCCAATATTTTCATAATCTGCACGCAAAGGTTCTCTTTGTGAAATACCGTACGATGCATAAAAAATATTTTTCGGTTTTAATTTGAAATTCAAACCAGCTTTTGGATTCACGAAATTATAATTCGCTGAAAATGGTCTAAAATCATCATCTAAATTTTCGCCATTTGGTAAATATTTCGCGTCGTAATTCACGTGACGATATTGTAAATCACCAAAAAATTCGAACTTATTTAATTCGTATAACACTTTCGCATAAGCAGATAATTGCTTTTTAATTGAACGATTATTATAATATTTGAACGACGAATCTTGCCAATCATAATCTTTCATCCATATTACATGACCAAAATGATCTCCATCATATTCATTTGCAGCTAAACCAAAAAACACTTTAAAATCGTTTAACTTTTGGTTTTCAACTTCCAAATTAAAACCATAAAAATCGTTGTTTAACCATTTCTGACGCACTAAATCTGTTTTAGAAAATGGTAAATGAAAAATATTATACTTAGACAAACGATCATCTTGCTTATAATCTTCGTAAAAACCTTTTCCTTTGGTGTAGTGCATCGTCAAATTAGATTTCCAATCCTTTCCAAAATCCTGCATCCACGATAAAAAATAATGATTTTGTTGATAATCATCTACCTGATTATCATAATAGCTAACAACTTCCGACCAATCAGAATTATAAATTGCACCAGCAGAATTAAATCGTCGATTACGTTTCATCGTTTCAGCATCAATTCCGTTCCATGCTTGGTAAGTTGTTTCTTTACCATACATATTTTGGAAACGAAACTTGGTTTTTTCACTTAATTCATAATGCGCAGTAAAATCATAAGAAATTAAATCTGAAAAAGCTCTTTCAATATATCCGTCAGAATTAATTTTGGAAAATCGTCCATCAATCGACAATTTATCATTCAAAATTTTACCCGTTCCGGCCTGAATTGTATATTTCTGCGAATTAAAACTACCAAAAGATAGATTTGCTTCTGTATATGGATCTTTGGACGGATTTTGAGTTTCAATATTTACACTAGCTCCGAAAGACGCCATCCCGTTGGATGAAGTTCCTACTCCACGCTGAATCAAAATAGAACTTGCTGAAGATGCTAAATCGGGCAGATTTACCCAAAACACACCTTGAGATTCTGCATTATTTAAAGGAATTCCGTTTAGTGTTACATTAATTGAAGATTCATTTAAACCACGAACACGAATTGTTGAATATCCAATTCCTGAGCCTGTATCTGAAGACATAACAACTGATGTAGCAGAATTTAATAACGTTGGAATATCGTTTCCAAGATTTTTTTTCTGGAGAATTTTACCTGAAATTTTTTCAACCGTTATGGGTAGTTTTTCGGTGATAGAAACTTCTTGTAAAGAAATTTCATTTTGATTCGGTATCGAATCATTCGTTTGTGCATTCAAAATTGAAGCACCAAATAAAGACAATAAAATAATCGACCTTTTCATAAAATTGTATAAAATAATATGAAAGGAGCCATCTTACACTTTTAAAATTTAACGCGCGAATGTAATTTGGTGAAGACCATTTCCCTTAGCAGCATTACCCGCCCAGGTTCATTGGGTATAATCTCAGCCTTATAAAATAAAGCACCCCTTTCGATTTGAAATTCAAAGTTATAATTATTTTTTTGATTTTCGAGCTAGATTATATTTTCTATTTATTTTTTTTAATTAACTTAAAGCATAAACTAAAAGTTATGGAAATAATATACACGCAAACAGTAAATGATGGGCAATTCACAATTTATGAAGGTGATGAAATTGTAGGTTATATTAAGTACGAATGGGCTAAAAATGGGAATATTAATGCCACTGGAACTTTTATTGATGAAAAATACAGAGGTCAAGGTTTGGGAGAAAACTTGATGGAGGAATTGATTGAATTAGCTGAACAAAATGATGTACAGATTTATCCGATTTGTCCATACGTAATTCACTATTTTGAAAAACATCCTGAATTTGAGTATTTATTAGATGAAAAATATTTAGAATCTTTGAAAGATGAAGAATAAAATAAAAAATGCTTCTCGTAAAACGAGAAGCGTTTTTTATTTAAATTTTTAATTCAGCTACAATCGGAAAGTGATCTGACTGAATATCTTTTCCTCTATAAAAATTAGTAACTTTTATATTCTTTGAAACCCAACACTGGTCGATATTTGTACGAAGAATCGGAATAAATGCGTTCCAAGAATTTTGTAATCCAAAACCAGTACGCGCATCTTTTAATTTGTCTGATTGTAATAATTTAAAATTTGGCGAATACACTGTGGAATTAAAATCTCCAATAAAAACGATATTCTCATTAGTCATTGCATCAATTTCCTTTTTCATCAATTTATATTGTTTGTTTCTTCGCTCAAATCTCGCTTGATTTGGCAATGGCGGAACCGGATGCGTCATCAAAATAGATACAGGTTTTCCATCAACTTTTAATTCGCCTAACAAAGAAGGATGCATTTCATCGATATAATTTTTTGTAATTACTGTATCAAATGGAATCTTTGAATAAACAGCGATTCCGAAATTATTACTTCTTGGTTCTTCTTTATAATAAGGATACTCTTTTCGGATAAACTCTACATGTTTTTGCCAAGAAGGTGTCAATTCTTGTAGCACAATTACATCAGCAGTTTCATCTTTCAAATAGTTTTGTAAATGCTGAAATTCTTCATTCTGAGAAAATATATTGATAGAAATAATCTTAAAATTCTCCTTCTCACCCTTTGCATTTTCACCCAAATAGAAATAACTCATTTCGTTATAAACAACATAAGGAATTATAAAAATTGGCAATAAGTACAATAATGATTTATTTTTTTGCTTCCTGATTAAAAAATTATAAAAAATTAAAACAAAAAATGCTATGATTAATGCGTAGTTTGAATAATGCACCAACATATCAAATACAAAATATTGATAAAAACTTTTGCTTGTTAAGTAAATTCCTATCATAAAAAGGAATATATATTTGGTACACTTTGTTAACATCTCGTCAATATATTTTTTTCTGAGTGTAAAAGTAAAGATTATAATATTCATTAACTTCGCGATATGATAAAAATCGGAATTTTAGGAGGAGGTCAATTAGGATACATGTTTTTGCAAAATGCACTACAATATCCATGTGAAATAAGCATCTTGGATCCAGCTGTTGATGCGCCATGTGCACCACATGCACATCATTTTGTACAAGGAGATTTTAAAGATTACGATACAGTTGTGAAATTCGGAAAGAATCTGGACGCCATCGGAATCGAAATTGAACACGTAAATGTTGAAGCTTTACGTTATTTAAAATCCATCGGTAAAAAAGTAGTTCCAGATCCAGAAGCGTTAGCAATTATCCAAGATAAAGGCGTTCAAAAAGCTTTTTATACCCAAAATAACATCCCGACAGCTCCATATTTCGAATTAGATAATTGGGAAGATTTTAAATCTAAATCTGATGTAAATTATCCTATTTTTCAGAAATCGAAAAAAGATGGTTACGATGGTAAAGGTGTTCAGTTTATAAAATCTGAAGCTGATTTTAATAAATTGTTACAATCTCCATCAATTTTTGAAACGCCAGCCGATCTTGATCGTGAAATTGCTGTCGTTACAGTTGCCGACCATTTAGGAAATATCGTTACATATCCAACAGTTGAATTCGTTATTAATGAGGAATACAATTTGTTGGATTATTTATTAATACCAAGTTCATTATCAAAAGATGTTACAGATCGTGCCGAAGAAATTGCTCGCGACGTTGTAAAAGCACTAAATTCTCCGGGAGTTTTTGCTGTAGAAATGTTCTTGAACAAAGATCAATCAATTTGGGTGAATGAAACAGCCTCTCGTGTTCATAACTCTGGTCATTCAACAATTGAAGGAGCGTATTCTTCACAATTCGACCAAATGTTACGTACCTTGATGGAATTACCTTTAGGTTCAACAAAATTATTTACAACATCTGCTATGGTTAATTTAATCGGAGCAGAAGGTGAAACTGGACCAGCGGAAATTGAGAATGTAGATACGCTATTGCAAATTCCAGGAACATTTTTACATTGGTATGCTAAAGCCATTACAAAACCTGGTCGTAAGATGGGACATGTTACATTGGTAAATGATGATATCGAACAATTAAAACAAAACATAAAACAAGTCAACGAAACGATTCGTGTCGTTGCCAAAAAGTAAACAACTATGGTAGGAATTATAATGGGAAGTGATAGCGATTTGCCTATCATGAAGCAAGCTGCTGATGTATTAACTGAATTAAACATTCCTTTCGAATTAACAATCGTTTCTGCTCATCGTACGCCTGAACGTATGTTTGATTATGCCAAAACTGCTCACGAACGTGGAATCAACGTTATAATAGCTGGTGCTGGTGGTGCTGCACATTTACCAGGAATGGTTGCATCGATTACACCTTTACCTATAATTGGTGTACCAATTAAATCATCTAATTCTATTGATGGTTGGGATTCTATTTTATCAATTTTACAGATGCCAAACGGAATTCCAGTTGCAACAGTGGCTGTAAATGCTGCAAAGAATGCTGGAATCTTAGCTGCACGTATTTTAGGATCTACAAATCATGAAATTCAGCAACGTATGATTCAATATCAACAAGATTTACAAAAAGCAGTTGAAGCAAAGATTGAAATAGTAAAACAAGAATATCCAAACGGATTTGATCAATAATAATTCTATTTATAGGAAAACTGGAGGTGGATTTATTGGATCATTAAGATTTACCTATCCTTTAATTGAACTTATAGTTGAAGAAAATTTAATTCGTCTAAAACCTATTATAGGAAATAGTTGGAAATTTTCTCCTGAAGATGTTGTTTCTATTGAACCTTATAGTGATTTATGGTATAAAGGTATACAGATAAAGCACATCAAAAAAAGAAATCCAGACCTTATTGTTTTTCGTACGACTAGCATAAAAGAAGTCATTGAAGAAATTGAAAAAATTGGATTTATACCAAAAGCAAAGCCACTCGATTGAGTGGCTTTATTTATTTCTTAAAATGTAAATAGCTAAAACAAAAAAAGCGTTTGAAAATTACTCTTCAAACGCTTCAATTAAGATAACTCTTAATAAACTAAACTATTTCAAAATAAAAAAAGCATCCATTACTGAATGCTTATTTTTGTAGTCCCTAGGGGAATCGAACCCCTCTTTCTAGAATGAAAATCTAGTGTCCTAACCGATAGACGAAGGGACCGCCTTACTGTTATTTTTTATTGCAGTGCAAAGATAAACATCTTTTTTAATTATGCAAAAAAAAATAAATATTTTTTAAATATTTTTAGTCGCTTATAAAATTTGTAGTCCCTAGGGGAATCGAACCCCTCTTTCTAGAATGAAAATCTAGTGTCCTAACCGATAGACGAAGGGACCATTTTCAAATTTTTATAATTTATGACTTTAAATATTATTAAAGAACGTCTTTTTATTAGATTTAATAGTATTCTTCGTGGGATTTAGAGAAAAGTCGATGTATAATTCTAATAATATGAACCAAGTGAATTATACAGCGACATTTTCATTTCCCGATTAAACATCAACAAAGTGTTTAACCTTTACAAACAAAACACAAAAAACAATTTCCTTTACACAGTATTTAAACTGGTTGTTGTAATCAACAACTATGAACAAGGAAAAAAAAGATTGCATATTTCAGCAATCTATCTATTAATTTGTAGTCCCTAGGGGAATCGAACCCCTCTTTCTAGAATGAAAATCTAGTGTCCTAACCGATAGACGAAGGGACCACTTGTATGATTATTAAGCTAATCCCGCGATGTGTTTAGCTAACTTAGATTTTAAGTTTGAAGCTTTATTCTTGTGAATAATGTTTCTTTTAGCTAATTTATCAATCATTGAAGATACTTTAGGGAAAACTGTTTCCGCTTCATTTTTATCTTCAGTTCCTCTTAAAGCTTTAATAGCTGTACGAGCTGATTTGTGGTAATATTTATTACGATCGCGTCTAACCGCTGATTGTCTAATTCTTTTTAATGCTGACTTATGATTTGCCATAACCTTTAATCTCTTTCTATTTTAGTTCGGCAAAGATAAAAACAAATATTTTATCTAGCCAAAATAATTTTAGTTAATATTTCAAAAAATATCTTGAGTAGCCCATAGGAGAATCGAACTCCTGCTTCCAGAATGAAAATCTGATGTCCTAACCACTAGACGAATGGGCCATTCCGGTGCATTTGATGTTGTTATCAAAAGCGAGTGCAAATTTAGACGTTATTTTTTAAATTCCAAATTATTTTAAGATTTTTTTGAGTTAATTTTAGTGTTAAAATTTGTTAAAGAAGTTAATATAATCCCAAAAGAGCTCATTTATATTAAATTTTAATATTTAATCTAATATATTTGAGCTACTTGAATAAAAGATATAACGAAAAATAAAAATATTATCATGAAAACATCGCTATTAGGTATGGCTACAATAATTTGTACGATGTTCATAACTTCATGTTCTTCTTTAACCTCGGTTTCTGAAGTTAAAGAGTACTCTTCTAGAAGTTTTGTTCCACAAACAAGACTAATGGAAACTCAAACTAAATTAATCAACAAACGTGCCAACTTAGAAGTTGAGCCTGTTAATACGAAAGAAGAAAATTCTTCTATGATTGTGTTAAACAGCGTTTTAGATGAAACAAACAATTTATTCACTGAATTCTTATTAAAAGAAGCTGAAACTTATATTGGAACTCCTTACCGATACGGAGGCACAACAAGAAATGGAATTGATTGTTCTGCTTTTGTGAGAAGTGTTTTTGAAACTTTCAATATGAATTTGCCTCGTGTTTCTGCTGATCAGGCTAAAGAAGGTCAAAGAATTTCTACTGACGAAGCAAGAGAAGGAGATTTAGTTTTCTTCGCCACGAGAGGTGGAGGTCGAGTTTCGCATGTTGGAATTGTTCACGGAAGAAATGAAAACGGAGTTTTAACGTTTATTCATTCATCAACTTCTCAAGGAGTAATTATCACTCCATTAAACGATAGTTACTGGGGAAAAAGATTTTTATACGCAAAAAGAGTATTATAATATAATAAGAAAAGGGCTTTATTTTTAAAGCCCTTTTTTATTTCTTCTTATTAAGAAACAAAAAGCCCGAAGATATCATCGGGCTTTTTGTTTTATTTGATTATTTATTCTTTATCATCAAGTAACCTAATGCTCCAAGAGGAATAATCATTCCTATTATATAAAGTAAATTATACTGTAATAATTCTGGGAAATAAATAATTGTTGCGACAAGACCTACTATTGCACCACCTAAATGGGCTGAATGACCAATGTTACCTACATTATTCTTCATTCCGTAAACTGAATATCCTAAATATAGGATTCCAAAAATCCAAGCAGGAATAGGAATTGCAAAGAAAATTCTTAATTCTAATTCAGGAAAAGCTGCGATCGCTGCAAATAAAATTCCTGAAACACCTCCAGATGCACCAACTGCCGAATAAAATGATTCCTTCTTATGCATAAATAATGAAAGTACATTTCCTCCAATAACAGAAGTAAGATATACTAACAAGAACATTCCATACCCAAGATTCATGTTAATCATAGAAGTATCGCCATAGAACATCGCTTTTGGACTTGCATAAAATTGTATGATAAAATCTGCAAAGAAGTACAATGTTAACATATTGAACAGCAAATGCATCATATCAACATGCAAGAATCCTGAACTTAAAATTCTGTAATGTTCTTTACGATTTAAAATTGGACCAACTTGAAATTTATACTTATCAAAAAAAGCTAAATCGTTGAATCCTTTCCAGCTAATAAGAACATTAAGTCCTATTAAAACTAGAACAATGAATGAAATTCCTCCCATATTATTCTTCTACATTATTATCAACATCATCCATTACTTCATCAAACAAAGTTGGTTGCTGTTCTTCATCATCTAAAATTTCCTCTTCAGGCTCTTCGTACGGTAACGGTTCTAGTGTTACAATATTCTTTAATTTATAAGTTGTTAGTTGATTTCCTTGCGCTTTTATTCCTTTAACGGCAATAAATTGCTCAAGATTTACAACTTCTTCTTCACGTTCAACTCCTTTAATTTTAGAAAATTGTAATTCAACCATTGGAAAATAATCAGTCGAAATGAATTTAATTTCTGACTTTTCATCTTCATTTGTAAAGAAAACCTGCGTATTTAATGTATCTTCTAAAACAAATCGTTTTACAAAATATTTATCTTTTGTTCCATCATAATAGATACAAGTAATTGGTTTTTCTGGTTTCCATTTCTCTATAATCGTCATTTCATCATCAAAACGATTCCCTAAATCAAAAGAAACTAATTTTGCTTCACCTGTATTATTAATTGTTAAGATTTTGTCATCTCCTTTGAATGAACCTAATAAATCACCACGTTCATCAGCATTAAGACGACGAACAATAGGATCGTACCAAATTTGGCGAGGTGCTAATGTTGAAATACCTTCTTCCTTAAGTTCAATCTTTTTGATTGGATATTTAGTAACTAAATTTCCTTTACTTACACGACCTTTTACAGCTAAATCAGCAAAATCTAAATCAAATTTCAATTTCTTGATTCTTTGATGTGTTTTTAAAATTACTGATACAACTTCTGCTTCACCATTCGGATTAGCCGAAAAATAAAGAACTTCTGAACCCTTATTTCCGTTTGTTAAATCGTATTCTTTATCACGAGTAATTCCTGTAACAGCAAATCTTTTTTGATATGCCGGTCCATTTTTACCATCACGATAAATTAAGTTATAAATTGTTCTTTTATCGTTTTTACGCCAAACACCAATATGTATAATTCCTTTGCCGACAAATGTTTTAACGTCGACTTTAGTAATTAACATACTACCATCTTGTTTAAAAACAATAATATCGTCAATATCAGAACATTCGAAAACATACTCATCTTTCTTTAAAGATGTACCGATAAAACCTTCTACTCGATCTACATAAAAACGAGTATTGGCAACAGCTACTTTAGTAGCGTCTATATTATCAAACGTACGAATTTCTGTTTTTCTGACTTTATCTTTCCCGTATTTCGCTTTTAAACTCTTGAAGTATTCAACTGCAAAATCAATTAAGTTTTCTAAATGATGTTTAACTCCAACAATTTTATCTTCTAAAGAATCTAAATATTGTTGTGCTTTATCTAAATCAAATTTAGATATACGTTTAATTTTAATTTCAGTTAAACGAATGATATCTTCTTCGGTAACATCGCGTAATAAATGAGAAATGTGAGGTTGTAAACCTTTACGAATTGCTTCTATTACACCTTCCCAAGTTTCTTCTTGTTCAATATCATGATATATACGATTCTCTATAAAAATTCTTTCCAACGAAGAAAAATGCCATTGTTCTTGTAATTCATCAAGTTCAATTTCTAATTCGCGTTTTAATAATTTTAAAGTATTATCTGTATTGTATCGAAGAATTTCTGAAACAGTTAAGAATTCTGGATGTTTGTCATTAATTACACATGCATTTGGTGAAATAGAAATTTCACAATCTGTAAATGCATAAAGTGCATCAATTGTTTTATCTGGTGAGATCCCAACCGCTAAATGAACTAAAATTTCAACTTCGGCCGCTGTGTTGTCTTCAATCTTTTTGATTTTAATTTTGCCTTTATCATTGGCCTTTAAAATAGAATCGATTAAAGAACCTGTTGTAGTTCCGTAGGGAATTTCTGTAATTTTAAGAAGTGTTTTATCTTCTTGTATAATTTTAGCACGAACTCTTACTTTTCCACCGCGTAACCCATCGTTATAATCAGAAACATCAATTAAACCAGCTGTTTGAAAATCTGGAAATATTTGAAACTTCTTCCCTCTAAGATGTGCGATTGAAGCATCAATTAACTCGTTAAAATTATGAGGTAATATTTTAGTTGATAAACCTACCGCAATCCCCTCTACACCTTGTGCTAATAGTAGAGGGAATTTGATAGGTAAATCAATGGGTTCTTTATTTCGACCATCATAAGATGGTTGCCATTTTGTAGTTTTTGGATTAAAAACAACTTCTAATGCAAATTTTGTTAATCTTGCTTCGATGTAACGAGCTGCTGCTGCACGGTCACCAGTATATACGTTACCCCAGTTTCCTTGCATATCAATTAACAAATCTTTTTGACCAATCTGAACAATTGCGTCCGAAATTGCTCCATCCCCGTGAGGATGATACTTCATTGTATTTCCTACAATGTTTGCTACTTTGTTGTAACGACCATCTTCTAATTCACGCATTGAATGTAGAATACGGCGCTGTACGGGTTTTAATCCATCATAAATTGATGGTATTGCACGTTCTAAAATCACATAAGAGGCATAATCAAGAAACCATTCTTGGTACATTCCTGATACTTTCTTGATACTCTCTTCTTCTATATGCATATTATGCTACTTTTGATTTTATTTGTTTTTGGTTTTGTTGAATAATTTTATCAAGTTCTGAAGTGATGCTATTTCTTTCTTCAGAAGAAAGAATTGATAATTGCAATTTAACTTTAACAACATTTGACTCTTTTTTACTGTTAATAAATAAAGTAAGATTGTCGTTTAAGACACCTCTTTTTATTTCATAACTGTTCAGTTTATACTTTGGTAAGTCAACTCTTTTGTCTTTTGAGCTTAAAAATGAGAAAATCCCTACTCTTTTAACATTAAGAGTTAATCCTTCACCGGAAGTATCAAATTCGTAATATTGCCAGCCTACAAATAGCATGGATATAGCAATAGGAGAAATTAAAATTCCAACATATAATTCGTCAATTGCCGTAAATGATAGGATATTTAGATACAATAATGCAAATCCTACCAATAAAGTTAAAAGAATTATGTTTAAAATTTTAACAAGACTCTTTACTTTTTTGTTATTCAATTTCATAATTAAAAGTTTAGTTAGTGTATTTTATATTTAGTTAGTTTGGTAAAAATAATAAAAATTTATATTTCGTTTGTAACCATATCTAGGGATAAATTATTAATAATAAATTCTTGTCTTGTGGGTGTGTTTTTACCCATATAAAATTCTAGCATTTCGTCAATAGAACTATCTTTTCCTATCATTACAGGTTCTAAGCGAATATCTTTGCCGATAAAGTTTTTAAATTCATCTGGCGAAATTTCTCCTAATCCTTTGAATCGTGTAATTTCAGGGTTTTTTCCTAGTTCATTTATTGCATCTATACGCTCTTGTTCCGTATAACAATATCTCGTTTCCTTTTTATTTCGCACCCTAAATAAAGGTGTTTGCAAAATATATAAATGACCATCTTTTATCAACTCTGGAAAAAATTGTAGGAAAAATGTAATCGCTAATAAACGAATATGCATCCCATCAACATCGGCATCGGTAGCGATAACGACATTGTTATAACGTAAATCTTCTAAACCTTCTTCAATATTTAAAGCAGCTTGTAAAAGATTAAATTCCTCGTTTTCGTATACAATTTTCTTAGTTAATCCATAAGAATTTAATGGTTTACCACGCAAACTGAAAACCGCTTGTGTTTCTGGATTTCTACTTTTTGTAATTGATCCAGAAGCTGAATCCCCTTCGGTAATAAAAATGGTAGTATCTAAACGTAATTGAGCTTTTGGATCGTTATAATGCTGACGACAATCTCTTAATTTTTTATTGTGTAAACTTACTTTTTTAGCACGTTCACGAGCTAGTTTACGGATTCCTGAAAGTTCCTTGCGTTCAGTTTCAGATTGTTTAATCTTACGTTCTAACGCCTGAGCAACTTCTGGGTGTTTATGTAAATAGTTATCTAAATTCGTTTTAACAAAATCATTAATAAACGTACGAACCGTAGTCATACCTGGTCCGATTTCGTTTGATCCTAATTTTGTCTTCGTCTGAGATTCGAAAACTGGTTCAATAACTTTAATAGAAACTGCACTGATAATCGACTTTCTAACATCTGCAGGATCGTAGTTTTTATTATAAAACTCTCTCACCGTCTTAGCAATCGCTTCTTTAAACGCTGTTAAATGCGTTCCACCTTGCGTTGTGTTTTGACCGTTAACAAATGAATAATATGTTTCTGAATATGATTTTGAACTATGCGTTAATGCAATCTCGATATCTTCACCGCGTAAGTGAATGATGTCGTAAATCGTTTCATCCTCGATATTATCGCGTAATAAATCTTTTAAACCTTCAGTCGAATAGAATTCTTCACCATTGAATGTAATCTTCAAACCTGGATTTAAATACACGTAGTTTTTCAACATACGTACGATGTATTCTTTTCTGAATTTAAAATTTAAAAAGATGTTTTTATCTGGAACGAAAGTAATTTTAGTTCCTTTACGCAACGAAGTTTCCTTCTCTTCTTCTTGATTAATTAAATCTCCTTTAGAAAATTCAGCAATTCTGGTTTTACCATCACGAACAGACTGAACTTTGAAATATGTAGATAAAGCATTAACTGCTTTTGTACCAACACCATTAAGACCAACAGATTTCTTAAAAGCTTGTGAATCGTATTTTCCACCAGTATTCATTTTAGAAACAGCATCAACCATTTTCCCCAAAGGAATACCACGACCGTAATCTCGGATCGTCACCTCATCATCACGTAGATTAATTTCAACTGATTTCCCAGCTCCCATAACGAACTCATCGATACAGTTATCAATAATCTCTTTAAGTAAAATATAAATTCCGTCATCTTGAGAAGACCCATCCCCTAACTTACCGATATACATCCCTGGACGCATACGAATATGCTCTTTCCAGTCTAAGGTTTTAATATTATCTTCTGTATAATTGACTTGATTTAATTCAGACATTGGCGTTTATCGTATTAGAATTCTGTAATTTACAAATTTACTAAAAAAATACTAAAATCTTTTTGGTAACTTTAATCTTAAAATAATTGTAACAATACTTCAAACTCCTACATAACGTAATTATGTCAAATATGAATTCCAAATTACCTCATTTAGAAACTACTATATTCACGGTAATGAGTAAACTGGCGAGCGAAAATCAGGCAATAAATCTTGCACAAGGTTTTCCTGATTTTGATCCACACTCATCATTAATAGAGAGTTTAAATTATTATTCGTACCAAAATTACAACCAATACGCGCCAATGATTGGCGTCGAAAAATTAAGAAATTTTATTGTAGAGAAAGTTGAAAAATTTCATAAATCAATTTATCATCCTGAAAATGAAGTCACAATTACAAACGGAGCAAGTCAAGCAATCTTTACAGCTATTGCCGCTGTTATTGAAAAAGGTGATGAAGTAATTATTTTCGAACCTGCTTATGATTTGTATAAACCTGCGGTAGAAATGTTTGGTGGCGTTGTAAAACCAATTCGACTTACCTATCCAGATTATAAAATTGATTATTCTAAATTAAAAGAATTAGTAACTGAACAGACTAAACTTGTCATCTTTAATAACCCGAATAATCCTTCAGGAAAAATTTTTAGCGAAGATGATTTAATTCAAATCGAAGCGATATTAAAAGATAAAAATTGTTTTATTATCAGTGATGAAGTTTATGAACACATGACTTTTGACGGCAAAGAACATCAAAGTTTTGCTCGAATTCCTTCGTTAAAGGATAGAACATTTATTACTTCATCTTTCGGGAAACTGTGTCATGTTACTGGATGGAAAGTTGGTTATGTTTTGGCTGGAGCTGAATTGATGAAAGAATTTAGAAAAGTACATCAATACAATGTTTTTTGTGTACATACTCCTTCTCAATACGCTATTGCGGATTACTTAGAGGATGAAAATAATTATTTGGAATTGAATAATTTTTTCCAACAAAAAAGAAATTATTTTGTAGATGGTTTGGCCTCAACAAAATTTGAACTTATTCCTTCTGAAGGAACATATTTTATTTCGGCGAATTATAAAAATTATTCTGATTTAAATGATCGTGCTTTCGCTGAAGAATTAACCATTAAAAATAAAGTTGCAACCATTCCTTTTTCAGCTTTTTATCATGATAAATTTGATGAGAATGTGATACGTTTTTGTTTTGCTAAACAAGAAGAAACTTTAGACGCTGCATTGGAACGTTTAAATCAGTTATAAAAAAAAAGCCACTCGTAGGAGTGGCTTTTTTTTTATTGAATAACAATTTTTCGTGAAACAACTTCTTTCTCGTTGTAGAAATTCACAATATATATTCCTTTTGATAAAGCAGAAACATCTACCGATTGTCCTTTAACTTGACTTACTTTTTTACCAGATAGATCAAAAACTCTTACTTCGTTTACATTTTCAAAACCTTGAATTTTAACAACTTTTTGATCTTGATAAACCATAGCTTTTTCTTTCTTAATATCAGATGTATTTAAACCAGGTGTAAATTCCACTTTCACATCATCAACCCCAATAAATAAAATATCTTCACAATCGTAATGTCTAAATACAATTTGAACATCTTGCCCTCCGAATTCAGATATATCAATATTTACAACTTTTGCCTCTGTTGCATATCCTCCATCTAATGTTTCTTCGAAAACTGGTGTTTCGTTTCCTGTAAATTCAGCACCAGCTGGAATAACATAAACAGCATAGTGTTCTTCGAAATAACCTTCTTCATTATCGGCAGCAGCTACCTTAAAAGTTAAATCTAATGTTCCATTTTCTGGTAATAAAATTACTGGACTTGTTAATGTATTATCTGGAGTTAATGGCGCGTAGAACCAAGACCACGACCAAGCAAATCCTCCTACAAAAGACAAAACTTCTGCTTCACCCGAATCTTCATCTGTTACCAATTCCCAAGAATCATTGTCTCCATCCCTATCTGCTATCGTCCATAAACTATGAGTTTCTGTTGTAGCAAATGTTTCTTCAAAAATTGTTGTGGTTTGAGCTGTAGTAAATGAACCAACTAAGATTGATCCAAGCAAAAATAAATTTTTAATCATATGTAATTTTTAATGTAATTCATTGTTAATCGCTTCAAATATAGATAAAAAAAATCTCAACCAAATTGGTTGAGATTTTATATGTGATGAATTTAAATTCTTATACATTAAATAAGAAGTGCATAATATCACCGTCTTGTACGATGTATGCTTTTCCTTCTACATTTAATTTTCCTGCTTCACGACATTTAGCTTCCGATCCGTAAGTTACGAAATCTTCAAACTTAATTACCTCAGCACGGATAAATCCTTTTTCGAAATCAGTGTGGATAACACCAGCAGCTTGTGGTCCTGTAGAACCTTTTTTGATTGTCCAAGCTCTTACTTCTTTTACACCTGCTGTAAAGTAAGTTTCTAAGTCTAATAATTTATAAGCAGAAACAATTAAACGGTTTACACCTGGTTCTGTTAATCCTAATTCTTCTAAGAAAATTTGACGCTCTTCGAAAGTTTCTAATTCGTTGATATCTGCTTCGATTTGAGCAGCTAAAACTAAAACTTCAGCTTTCTCATCTTTTACAGATTCTTTTACTTTCTCAACCCACTCGTTACCATCTTTCGCATCAGACTCGTCTACGTTACATAAGTATAAAACAGGTTTAGCTGTAATTAACTGTAAAGAATCAACAATTTCTTGTCCTTTTTCGTCTAATTCCATTACACGAACATTCTTTAAGTCTTCTAAGTGAGCTGTAACTGCTGTTAAAACCTCAACTACTTTTTGCTCATCTTTGTTACCTGCTTTTGCTGCTTTTTTAGACTTTTCAATACGTTTTGTAACTGTATCTAAATCTTTTAATTGTAACTCGATATCAATCGTTTCTTTATCACGAATTGGATCTACTGAACCATCAACGTGTGTAATGTTTTCATTTTCGAAACAACGTAAAACGTGGATAATCGCGTGACACTCACGAATATTTCCTAAGAATTGGTTTCCTAAACCTTCACCTTTACTCGCACCTTTCACTAAACCAGCAATATCTACAATTTCTACAACTGCAGGTACAACACGCTCAGGATTTACAATTTCTTCTAACTTGTATAAACGAGGATCTGGAACTGAAACTGTTCCAACATTTGGTTCAATAGTACAGAAAGGATAGTTTGCCGATTGCGCTTTTGCATTCGATAAACAGTTAAATAAAGTCGATTTACCTACGTTTGGCAATCCAACGATTCCACATTTCATATATGATGATTCTTTTATTATTACTTATAAATCAGAATGATGTTCTGATAAAATCTGTGCAAAGATAATGATTTCCATCAAAGATTACTAAACCTAATTATCTAACCCATTTAACAAGAACGCTTCGACCGTTATAACTTTTAAATTTTCCGTTAAAACAATCACACTCTTTTATATATTGCATCTGGTAAATATTATACGTTTTATTGTAATTCTGTTTTCTAAAATTTAAATTAGGATACTTTAATATGATTGAATCTGCACTATCCGCTGCTAATCCATCATTATAATCAAAAATTATTTGTGGACTTTTAGCTAAATTTAAAGTTATCAATGCTGAATCTGATACAAATCCATTTTCGTTTGTGACTTCATATCCTAAAAATATCTGTCGCCAATTACCGTTTAGAGATTTCGTCTTCGTTGCACAACTTGTTACAGTTAAAATGAATATGATAAAGAATACTATTTGCTTCATATTATTAAATATTAAAGATCAATAAGTTAATAAAAACATTTCAAAATTCTAAAACTTCTACTTACATTTACTCTACAAATTCAATAGAGATTATGAAAATCAAAGCAATCATCTTCAGTTTATTCATTCTTTTTGCAAGCAATATTAAGGCGCAAACTGCTTCAGAAATTATGGATAATGCATACAATCAAGCGAAAATTGAAAATAAAAATGTCTTTTTAATCTTCCATGCCTCTTGGTGCGGATGGTGTAAAAAGATGGAAAAAAATATGGAAGACGATTTAGTAAAAGAATATTTCGATTCTAATTATGTCAAAGCCTTTATTACTGTAGAGGAACGTGGCGAAAAAGCAAAATTAAATACTCCTGGAGGAAACAACTTGGTTGAAAAATTAGGTGGTAAAAATCAAGGTTTACCTTATTGGGTTATTCTTGATGAAAAAGGTAATGTTTTGAAAGATTCAAGAATCAACGGTGAAAATGTTGGTGGACCAGCTTCTGAAAAGGAAGTTGATTTTTTAATATCTGTTTTAGAACCAACTTCTAAAAATCAAAAAATTGATCCTGATAAAATTAAAGAAGTATTTATTCTGAAGAAAAAATCTTAATGAAATATAAAAGCCATCATAAATGATGGCTTTTTTTATTTTGTTAACGCTTGAAACGCTTCTTCTAAATTTTGATATTGTCCTTTGAAATCTTCAATTGGTTGATCGGCTACAATTTCACCTTTATTCAACAAAATCACACGAGAGCATAACGCTTCCACTTCTTGCATAATATGTGTAGAAAGTATAATCGTCGTATTTTTCCCTATTTCGCGAATCAATTCTCTAATTTCAATAATTTGATTTGGATCTAACCCATTTGTTGGTTCATCTAAAATCAAAATTTGTGGTTTGGATAAAATAGCTTGCGCCAAACCAACACGTTGTTTATATCCTTTTGATAGTTGATTTATCTTCTTATGTTGTTCCGGATTTAAGCCAACTTCTGCAATAACTTCTGCAACTCTTTGCTTTTTTTCTCCGCGAATGTTCATCACAAATTCCAAATATTCTTTCACATACATATCCATATACAACGGATTATTTTCCTGTAAAAAACCTATTTGACTTTTTGTTTCTATCGGATTTGTATTAACCGAAGAATTATTTACTAAAATATCTCCACAATCTGGAATAATAGCATTGGTAATACTCTTCATTAATGTTGACTTTCCAGCTCCGTTCGGACCTAGTAAACCAACTACTTCACCTTGCTCTATCGAAAACGACACCTTATTCAGTGCCAGTTGATTACCGTACTTTTTTGTTAAATCTTTGATAACAATTCCCATCCAATGAAAAATTTTTGATAAAATTATAAAAACGTAATTAGGATTAAAAAATTATTTATAGCTTTGTTTCAGATTTTTACAGAAATGACAATGTTTAATTATTTTAACGCATTTTTCTTTTACTTTTTTGGATGGTATTCAGAAGAGCAGGGACTGCGTTGTCATAATTGATTATATATATTAATAAGATAAAAAGTCCCACGGAAACGTTGGGACTTTTTTTTTGCCTAAAACAAAATGAAAACAAAAGTTGCAATCCAAGGCGTAAAAGGTTCGTATCATCACGAAGCAGCAGCCAATTATTTAGGAAATGATATCGAATTATTAGAATGCGATACTTTCAAACAATTAGCAAAGGCTTTGGAGAAAGGAAAAGTAGATAAAGCAGTGATGGCAATTGAAAATACAATTGCAGGAGCAATTTTACCAAATTATGCTTTAATTACTAAATATGGATTAAAAGTAGTTGGTGAAATCTATTTATCGATTCAACATCAATTGATGGTACAAAAAGGAAAAACAATTGACGATATTAAAGAAGTTCGCTCGCATCAAATGGCTCTTTTACAATGCGACAAATTTTTGGAAAAACATCCGGATTGGAAAATTGTAAATGATGTTGATACAGCTTTAACAGCAAAAGATATTGTTGATCAAAATTTAGATTTCGTTGCGGCAATAGCTTCTCGTAAGGCGGCAGAAGTTTATGGGTTAGATATTTTAGCATCGAGCATACAAACTTTTCAAGATAATTTTACTCGATTTTTTGTTTTAGAACGCGAGCATATCGATTACGAAGATTTCAATAAAGTTTCGATGCGCTTCTCTGTAAATCACAAAGCAGGTGCATTAGTTGAGGTTTTGAATCATATTGCGGAATGTGGAATTAATATGGATAAAATTCAGTCCGTACCAATCATTGATAAACCTTGGGAATATTCATTCCACATCGATATTACATTCTATGATAAACAACAATATTATACGCTTTTAGGCAAAATCGCGAAAAAATTAACAGATTTAGAAATCTTAGGAGAATACAAAAAAGGAAAAGAATGATAGCAGAAGCCCAACGTTTACAAAGTGTTCAGGAATACTATTTCTCAAAAAAATTACAAGAAATAGCGAACATGCAAACGGATATTCCAATAATTTCTTTAGGAATTGGAAGCCCTGATTTGCAACCAGCACCAGAAGTTATTGAAACTTTAATCAAAGAATCACAAGCTGGTGTAAATGGCTATCAAAGTTATCGTGGATTACCTGAGATGAGAAACGCAATGGCTCAATTCTATCTTTCAAAGTTTGAGGTTGAGGTCAATTCTAATTCTGAGATTTTACCATTAATAGGTTCTAAGGAAGGAATTATGCACATTTCAATGGCTTTTTTAAATGAAGGTGATAAAGTTTTAATTCCAAATCCTGGTTATCCTACTTATACTTCGGTGACTGAATTGATACAAGCCGAACCTTTATTTTATGATTTAAAAGGTGAAAATAATTGGTTGCCTGATTTTGAACAATTAGAAAAATTAGCCGAACAAAAACCAAAAATTATGTGGATCAATTATCCCCATATGCCAACTGGAGCAACTGCTTCACGAGAAGTTCTTGGTCAATTAGTTGCTTTTGCAAAACGCCATCAAATTTTAATTGTGAATGACAATCCATACAGTTTCATTCTAAACGATCATCCAACAAGTATTTTATCGATCGATGGAGCGAAAGAAGTTGCCATAGAATTAAACTCGTTAAGTAAAACTTTTAATATTGCGGGATGGCGAATTGGAATGGTTTTAGGAAAAGAAGAATTTATCCATTCGATTTTAAAAGTGAAATCGAATATGGATTCGGGAATGAATTATGCGATTCAGAAAGCTGCTGCTAAAGCTTTAGAAGTTTCAGAAGAATGGTACGATAATTTGACAAAAATATATGCTGAAAGACGACAAATCATCTATCAAATCTGTAATAAACTAAATGTAAAATACGATCCAAACGCAGTTGGAATGTTTATTTGGGCAAAACTTCCGGAAGGAATTGATGATAAATCTTTTATCGACGAAATCCTTTACACTAAAAAAGTATTTATCACACCGGGAAGTATATTTGGAAGCAATGGCGAAGGTTATATTCGTTTTTCACTTTGTGCACCAGTTGAGAAATTAACCGAAGTTTTAAAAAGATTATGAAAAATGTAAGTATTGTCGGATTAGGATTGATTGGAGGTTCGTTTGCTTTGGCTTTGAAGAAAACTGGTTTAGCTGAAAATATTATAGGAATTGATACCAACATCAATCATCAAATAGAAGCATTAGAACTTGGTATTGTTAATGAAATAGATAATCTGAAAGAAGCTGTTTTACGAAGCGATTTAGTTGTATTAGCCATACCGATAAATGCAGCTCAGCAATTTTTACCAGAAATCTTAGATTATATACCTGAAGAATCTATCGTGATGGATATGGGATCTACGAAAGCAGGTATTTGTGAGATTGTAAAAAATCATCCGAATCGTAAAAATTTTGTTGCCACACATCCAATTGCCGGTACAGAAAATTCAGGTCCAAGCGCTGCTTTTGCTGAATTATTTCTGAATAAAGTTTCAATCATTTGCGATCCTGAATTAAGTGCTCCAAGTGCGGTAAAAAAAGTTAAAAAGATTTACCAAAATTTATGGACAAACGTAAGCACAATGTCGTCTGAGGCGCATGACAAGCATATTGCATTCGTTTCTCACCTTTCTCACATTACATCTTTTGCTTTAGGGCAAACTGTTTTGAATATTGAGAAAGATGAAAAAGCAATTTTTGATATGGCTGGTTCTGGTTTCGAATCAACGGTTCGTTTAGCTAAAAGTTCGCCGGATATGTGGACACCAATTTTTATCCAAAACCGAGAAAATTTGCTAAATGCTATTGATGCTTATGAAGAACAAATAAAAAATATGCGCCGAATGATTGAGGATGCAAATCCAGAAAACATTCACCAATACCTATCGAATACCAACGATATAAGAAGAATATTAAATAAAAAATAAATACCTAAATCTATATACCTTAAATTTGTAACAATTATGGAAAATAATAACTGGATTAACCAATTCGAAAAACCACTAATTATCGGTGGTCCATGTAGTGCGGAAAGCGAAAAGCAAATGATGACAATAGCAGAAGAAATTGACAAAGATTATGTCAAAGTTTTTCGTGCTGGAATTTGGAAACCACGTACAAAACCAAACTGTTTTGAAGGTGTTGGTGCAATCGGATTAAACTGGTTGAAAAAAGTAAAAGACGAACATGGTATGATGATCGCTACTGAAATTGCGAACGCAAACCATGCAAAATTAGCTTTAGAATATGATGTTGATGTTTTATGGATCGGAGCTCGTTCTACGGTAAATCCATTTACAGTTCAAGAAATTGCTGAAGCTTTACGCGATACAGATAAAATCGTTTTAGTAAAAAATCCTGTCAATCCAGATTTAGATTTATGGATTGGAGCATTAGAACGTTTAGCTGGTCAAGGAATTAAAAATTTAGGTGCAATTCATCGTGGATTCTCGACTTACAAAAAGACGAAATACCGTAATAATCCGCAATGGCAAATCGCATTAGATTTTAAAAATAAATTACCAAATATTCCTATGATTTGTGATCCATCACACATCTGCGGAAACAGAGAAGGATTATTCGATGTATCTCAGCAAGCTTTCAACTTTGAGTATGATGGTTTAATGATCGAGACACACTGTAACCCTGATGAAGCGTGGTCTGATGCTTCACAACAAATTACACCTGCTCGATTAAAAGAAATTTTAGTAGATTTAGAATTGCGTCAATCTGACGATCCTGATTCTATTTATAAAGCAGGAATCGATAATTTACGTCATCAAATTGATGAATTAGATAGCTCTATTTTAGATACCATTGCACAACGTATGAAAATTGCTAATGCTATTGGAAATTTAAAGAAAGAACATAATGTTGCAGTATTCCAACCAGAACGTTGGAAACAGATTAAAGAAAATTCAGTTAAAGCTGGAGCTTCTTTAGGATTGTCAGAAGATTTTATTGATAAATTATTACAGGCAATACATCAAGAATCTGTTGCGCAACAAAACAAGATTATGATTAAAAAAGAAGAAAAAATATAATTCAGTTTGAAGGGAATTGTAACAAAATCTACAGGTAGTTGGTATCATCTTCGCACAGAAGATGGTTCAACTTACCAAGCCAGAATAAGAGGAAAATTTAGAATTGCTAACATCAAACACACGAACCCTATTGCGGTTGGTGATGAAGTTGATTTTGAAATAGACAAAGACGATGTCGCAGTAATTACTAAAATCCACGATCGAAAAAATTATATTATCCGTAAATCGGTTAATTTATCAAAGAAAACACACATCATCGCCTCAAATATTGATGTTGCGTTTTTGGTTGTAACAATGGCAAATCCTAAAACATCTTTCGGTTTTATCGATCGATTTTTAATCACTGCCGAAGCTTATCACATACCTGTTGTCATTTTATTCAACAAGATTGATGCTTATACAGAAGATGAATTAGAAGATTTAGCGTTATACAAACACATTTATAATACTATCGGATACGAAAGTTTGGATATTTCTGCTGAAACTGGTTTAAACTTAGATTTAGTTAAAGAACGAATGAAAGACAATATTAGTTTAGTTTCAGGACACTCAGGTGTTGGAAAATCTACATTAATTAATGCTTTACATCCAGATTTAAACTTAAAAACGCATCAAGTTTCTGATTTCAATAGTAAAGGACAACACACGACAACGTTTGCACAAATGTTCGAATGGCCTTTCGGCGGATTTATTATTGATACGCCAGGAATTAAAGAATTTGGTTTAGTTCATTTAGAAAAATCTGAACTTCAGAATTATTTTCCTGAGATTTTTGAATTAAGAAGCGAATGTAAATTTGATAATTGCATCCACGTTAACGAGCCTAAATGTGCTGTTCAGGATGCGGTTGAATCGATGCAAATCGCACCTTCTCGTTACGAGAATTACGTCACTTTTTTAGAAGAAGAAATTTATAATCAATAAATAGTTTACATAAAAAGCATAATCATTAGATTATGCTTTTTATATTTGACATTGATTAACAAATTGATTTTGAAAGCCTTTTACATTACACTTTTCCCTCTTTTCTTTTGTCTTACTTCAACAAGTATTTCAACAACAAATTCTACAGAAGTTTATTTATGTAATAGTAAATACGGTGAAAAATATCATTTTTCATCAAATTGTAGAGGATTAAAAGCATGTAAAAATCCAATTATAAAAGTTACACTTTCTGAGGCTAAAAAACGTGGAAAAACTATTTGCAGATACGAAGATTAATCGTTTTTTTTATCAGAAATTTTTGCTAATTTTTCAAAGATGAAAATACGCACAATATTAAAATATTTACTTGCCTCAATCTTCTTAATTTTATTATTTAACTGTAATAAAAATAAAGTAGAAAATATAAAAAATCAGGTTACGGATTCTTCTTCAATTCCAACTTTAATAGAAGAAGCGAATGACAATAATCTTCCTGATAAATCAAGAATTCAACGTCTTGATAAAGCGATTTCACTCGCAAAAGAAATCAATAATGATTCTTTAGAGTTCAGAGCCTTAGAATCGAAAATGTATCTTTTGTCTGAACTTGGAATGAAAGAAAGTGCGTTAAAATTAAATCATGAAATTTTAAAAAGATCTAAGGATTTAAAAAATAATAAATACATCGCTAACTCTTATTTCTTATTCGGAAACTACTATTACGAGGAGTATAATACAGATAGCGCTTATTACTATTTTAATAAATCGAAAGACGAGTTTATTAAGCTGAAAGATAAAGATGGTATTGCTAAAAACAGTATTAATCTTGCCATGATTTTAAACGATGTGGCATCTTATTTTGAAAGTGAAAAATTATCGTTAGAAGCTTTAAATCAAGTTAAACACAATCAAAATCATCCATTTTTAACTCCAATTTATAACAATCTTGCTGTTTCCAGCGGAAGTTTGTTAAACTACAAAGAGGAATTATATTGGTACGATAAGGCTTTAGAACTTACTGATGATCCGTATTACATCATATCAATCAATCATAATAAGGCAGTTGCTTATACTTTGTTAAAAGATTACGACAAAGCAATTTATATTTTAGAAAAAATAAAACATGACGATATTTTAAAACAATATCCAAACATAAAAGCACGTATTTTAGATAATCTGAGTTATGCAAAATGGTTGAAAAATAACAATGCTGATGTAATTGATGATTATAATGAAGCTGTAAATATTTTTATTGAGACTGAAGATAATTTTGGACTTAGCACCGTTTACGATCACTTATTTGATTACTACAAAAAAATTGATACAAAGAAAGCATTAGATTATGCTTACAAAAAATATCAGATTACTGAATCTTCTAACAATACAGAAGGTAAAGTAAATGCCCTGAAAAGAATTATTGTTTTAAATCCAAACCAAAAGGATATTGAAAAGTTTATTGATCTTTCAGATAGTTTGCAACACATCAACAGTAATTCAAAATATCAATTCGCAAAATTAGAATATGATGTGGATGAAAACAGAAATAAGGTTTACACACTTTCGTTAGAAAATGCAAACAAAGAAATTAATTTACAACGAGCTAAAGTTTCAATAATTATTGCTGTTGCAAGTTTAGTTATCGGAATCATAATATTTCTTAGTTATTGGTACAACATCAAGCAAAGACTTAAACAGGAAACATTAGAAACTATTTATGAAACTGAGGTAAAATTCTCTCAGAAATTACACGATGAGTTGGCGAATGATTTATTTACAACCATCACTTTAGTAGAATCTATTGCTTTTGAAAATACCGAACTAAAAAATAAATTAATTCATAATCTAGATCACATATATTCACAAACACGAAATATCTCTCGTGAAAATAATATTATTGATACAACTAATTTTAAACAAGAATTAGACATCATGCTGGGCTCGTTCAAATCAGAACAAGTCAATGTATTATCGAAAGGAATTGAAAGTATTAATTGGGATAAAATTGAAAATCAAATCAAAATATTAATTTATCGTGTTTTGATGGAGCTGATGACCAACATGAAAAAACACAGCGATTGTAGTTTAGTTGTATTAAATTTTCAACAAGAAGCCGATCAAACACTTGATATAAAATATGTTGACAACGGCACAAAAATTATTGATGAAAATAAGATCCATAAAAATGGTCTTAAAAATGTGGAAAACCGTATTATTCAATTAAATGGAAGTATTAATTTTGACGGCTCAAAAGGCTTCAGAGTCTTTATAAAAATTCCAACAAGTAAGAAATACAAGCTATTATGATCCGAAAAATATTAATCGCAGAAGATATTGATAGTATCAATACTGGTATAATTTCTATACTAAAAGATAAATATGACTTCGAAATTGAACATGCAAACTCGTGTGATAAAGCACTTTTAAAAATCAAAAAAGCAACTTTAGAAAACACACCTTTTGATTTGTTAATTTCAGATTTATCCTTCAAAACAGATGGTCTTTTAGATCCAGAATTAAAAAATGGTGAAGAATTGGTTTCTGCTGCAAAGAAAATTCAATCCAATTTAAAAACTATTATTTATACCATTGAGGATAAACCAGCCTTATTAAAAAGATTAAAAGATGAGGTTGAAGTCAATTCTATCGTCTTAAAAGGATTAAATAGTTTAATTGAATTATGTACAAGCATCGAGAAGCTTAACACTGGCGAAAATTATTTTACGACGGAGGTTTTACATAAAATAAAAAACAATTCTACGACAACCATCGAAGAATATGACATTACAATTTTAGACTTATTATCGCAAGGTTTTACACAACAAGATATTTCAACTACCTTAAAATCTAAAAAGATTAAACCTTCGTCTGTTAGCGCTATCGAGAAAAGAATTGGCGAATTAAAGACTACACTAAAAGCGAATAATAGTATACATTTAGTTGCTATTGCAAAAGATATGTTTCTTATTTAAAGAAATAAATTAATTTTTTTTCTTCATTTTACGGAATTCCGTAAAAATATAATTTTTAATCAATCTACATTTGCTGTGAAATAATAACCGACATGAAACACTTATACGTGGAAGTCACTTTCGATTTCGATGAGCAATACAAAAATGAAAAAGAAATATTTTTGGATTATTTAATAAGTGAAGATTGGGTTAATCTTGATTGTGAAAGAAACTGGAAAGTTGGTTTCAATCAAAAATTAATTATTAACGACAGAATAGCAATTATAAAAGATGATTTAGAAATTGCATCTAAAATTTCAAAAATAAAAGCTGTGGATTATGCAATTGTCTTAGAAGACAGTTTCTATTTCGGCACTATAAATTAATAAAAAACTAACGAAACTTAAATACCTACAACATCTAACTAAACTTAAAACAAACTAACCCTAACAACCAACTAACCCTAACAACCAACTAACCCTAACAACCAACCTTATTATAATCAAGTCTGTTCTGTCCTAACACTTAACAGGCTTTTTTATTTTTATATCTCTCGATATTCTCTAATTTTATAATCTGAATAAAGCTAAATGAGAATTATAATACAGCGCGTTCAACACGCTTCAGTAAAAGTTGAAAACAATATTACAGGAAAAATCAATCATGGTTTATTGGTACTCGTTGGCTTTGAACCTGATGATAATAAGGAGGATTTTGAGTGGATTAGCAAAAAAATTGTTCAATTACGCATTTTCGGAGACGATAATGGTGTAATGAATTTAGATATCAAACAAGTTAATGGCGAAATATTAGTTGTTTCTCAATTCACATTACACGCTGCTACAAAAAAAGGGAACAGACCTTCTTACATCAGAGCATCCAAACCAGAGGAAGCTAAAATACAATATAATACGTTTTTAAACGTTTTAAAAAATCATATCGATTCTGACATTCAAACTGGTATTTTTGGAGCAGATATGAAAGTTGAACTTTTGAATGATGGCCCTGTAACAATCTTTATAGATTCAAGAAACAAAGAATAAAATTATACAATGAATAAATTTCTACCTGCTACTCTATTTTTAATCCCAATAAGTTTATTATCACAATTTTATCCTGTTGATCAAATTCCTACAGAATTAAAGAAAGATGCTTATGCTGTTATTCGATCAGATAAAACCGATGTTCAACTCAATTCAATCAACGAATTTAAATACACCAACGAAGTTGTAATTTCAGTTTTAGACAAATCAGGAGATAGTTACGTTGATGCTTATCAACACTACGATCCAAATACGAAAATCGACCTTTTTGAAGTTGAAATTTTTGATGGAAACGGAAAATCGATCAAAAAATTTAAACCTAAAGACTTGTCTGATGCAAGTGCTGTTTCTGGTGGACAATTATATACAGATAATCGTATAAAATATTTAGAGTTTACACCAACATTTTATCCTTATACGGTACGATACAAAGTAACGACTACTAATAAAAATACCTTGTCATTGCCAAGATGGTTTCCTATTTCAAACGGAAATCTTGCAGTAGAAAAATCAAGTTATACATTCACTAACAACACTTCGTTTACACTTCGTCATTTAGAAAAAAACTTAGAGAATTATAACATTATTAAAAATAAAACGGATAAAACGTTTAATTACGAATTAAACAATTCAAAACCTTTACAAGACGAAGATTACATGATTAATTGGCGAAATATTATGCCGCATGTAATTATTGCAAGTGACCAAATTAATATAGACGGTACACAAGGTAAATTTGATAATTGGAACGATTACGGAAAATGGTCGTATCAATATCTTGTAGATGGTAAATTAGATTTTACACCTGCACAAAAAGCTTATTTCCGAGATTTGGTAAAAGATGCTAAAACAGAGAAGCAAAAAGTCGCAATTTTATACCAATACATGCAGAAAAAAGTTCGTTACATTGGTGTACAATTAGGTATCGGTGGGCTTTCGCCATTTCCAAACTCTTATGTAGAATCTAAAAGTTACGGCGATTGTAAGGCACTTTCTAATTATATGATTGGAATGTTAGATGCAGTCGGAATTAAAGGATATCACACGGTGCTTTTTGCCAACAATAATTCTGTTGATATTGATGATCAAATGATGTATCAGCAAGGAAATCATATGATTGTTTATGTTCCATTAGCTGATGAAGATATTTGGATTGAAGCGACAAGCCAAACAAGTCCATTCAATCACTTAGGGCAATTTAGTGGGAACAGAAATGTTTTAATCTATCATGAAAATGGTGGTAAAATTATTCCTTCTCAGGTTTTTGATCACAATAATAATATCTTAACAACGAAAGGTACAATTGAAATCACACTTGAAGGAAATGCTAAAATTGATTTGCACGAAACTTCTAAAGGATTATTTTACGATGATAATTCGTTTGTGAAAACTTATTTACATAAAGATCAGATCGATCATTTCAAACGTAAATTTCCAGTTTTAGCTCAACCAAATATTAATGATATTCGCTTCGAAAACGATTGGGAAAATGCTAGTTTCGAAACTTTCTTAAAAGTTACTTCTTCCAATTTTGCTAAGAAACAAGGAAACAATTTAATTTTTAATTTAATACCGGCCAATAACGAAACTTCTACGTTGAAGAAAGCGAAAGAAAGAAATTACGATTTCCACATTTCACGAGGTTATACTGATATTATGGAATTTGAAATTATTGTTCCCGAAAATGTAAAAACTCCAATTCAGATTCAACCTATTGAAATTAAATCTGAATTTGGTTCGTATCATTTAACAGTAGAAAAAACAGCTCAAAACAAGTATATTTTAAAAAGAACTTACAAACAAATTAAAGGAAATTACGAAAAAGCTAAATTTAATGATTATGTTGAATTTAGACGTCAAGTGTCAGCCAATGACAATATCAAAACACTACTAGAATTCTAACACATGAAACAATACATTACAATTGGTATAGCATCTTTAGCTGCTATTTCTACACAAGCACAAGATATTAAATTCGGAAAATTTACAACCGAAGAAATTACAAAAACAAAAAGTACAATTACACCAACTGCTCCTGCAGAAGTGTTATATTCTAGTGCTAAACATAAAATTGATTGGGATCAGAGTACGGGTGATTTAATGAAAACTTCTATCATTACTTACCGTATCAAGATTTTTGATAAAGATAAAACACCAGATCATTTACTAACGTTAGAAATTCCTCTGGGTAAAGGAAATTCAAAATCTGATTTTGAAAAAATTCAGTCTTTAAAAGCTTCAACTTTTACTCCTGAAGGAAATGGAATGAAAGAATATAAAGTTGAAAAGAAAGATATTTTTACTAAAAATGTTCACAACTTTCTAGATCTTCAAACATTAACTTTTCCTAATGTTCAAAATGGATCAATCATCGAATATGCTTACGAAGTAAAATCACCATTTTACTACAATACAGACACTTGGTATTTCCAAGAAAGTGTTCCTGTTGTAAAAAGTAATTTAGTTTTAGAAACAAACGAAGTTTTAAACTATAGCGACGATTTTAGAGGTCAATATATTTTAAAACCTACAACTTCTAGCAAAAGAGAAACTGCAAATTACAAAACTCAAGGAAGTAGAGGTATTAATAATACAACGGATGAATTTAGAGCTAGCTCAATTGGATCTTATGAATATGTCATAAACACTAAATCTTATTCAGCAGAAAATTTACCTGGTTACGAAAAAGAAGCTTATGTATTAAATCCACGTAACTTGTTATCATCTGTTCGATTCGAATTAGCTTCATATATGCCTAAAAATGGAACGCCACAATATTTCTCAACAACTTGGGAAAAAATTGGTAGAGATTTAATGGATAGCGAAAGTTTTGGACGTCAATTAAATGGTAATTCATTTTTAGATGATAAAGTAAAAGAAATAATTGCTGGTAAAACTGATGAACTTGAAAAAACGACTGCAATTTTTGATTTTGTAAAAACAAATTACAAATGGAATAATTACAGCGGAAAATCAACTGATTCAGGAATCCGTAAAACATATAACGAAAAAACAGGAAATGCGGCAGACATCAACTTAATGCTAATTTCTATGTTAGAAAAAGCTGGTCTTAAAGCGAATCCTGTTGTTTTAAGTACAGTTCAAAACGGAATGTTGAATTACGTTTTCCCTTCTATGGCAAAACTTAATTACGTTATTGCTGCGGTAAACATCAACGGAAATGAAGTTTTAATGGACGCTACTGATCCAAACTCTAAAGTAAATTTATTACCATTAAGAGCATTAAATCACCGTGGAATTTTAATTTCTAAAACAGGAGTTAAAGAAGTTAATCTTGTCAATACAATTATGTCTACAGACAAAACACAAATTGTCGCTACATTAACTGCTGATGGAAAACTAAACGGAACATATAACAATTATCATGATAATTATTTCTATATCAACGATAAAAGCGAAATCCAAGAAGATCCAAAAGCATTCGAAAAAGATTTTATCGAGGAATATACTTTCGATATCGAAAACTTTAAATCAGTAGATAATAATGAAAATTTAATTCGTCATTCATTCAAATTCAGTAATGTACAAACGGATGTTATCGGAAATAAAATAATTTTAAATCCTTTAATTTTCACAGCTTTAGAAAATCATAACCTAAACTATGAAAACCGTAATTATAATATCGAATTTGGAACTCCGATGACAATTTCTAAAATTGTTAAGATTAAAATTCCTGAAGGTTATAAGGTAGAAAGTTTACCAAAAGAATATCAAGAAAAAATCATAAATGATGCAGCTGGATATGCTTATAAATTCGAGGAAAAAGACGGATTTATCCAAATCACTTCTGCTCGTGTTTTACCATACAGTATTTTACCATCAGACTATTATAAACCATTCAAAGAGTTTATGAATAAAGTCGTAGAGGCAGAAACTCAGCAGATAGTATTAGTTAAAATCTAATCAACAATATATTTTAAATTATAGCCAATGGAAAACTCCATTGGCTTTTTTTATTTTGTACATTTACTATTCATAATTAAAAAATCAGACGAAATGAGTTTAAAACAAGCACAACAAGACGTAGATAATTGGATCAATAACCATGGTGTTCGTTATTTTAACGAATTAACAAATATGGCTCAATTAACAGAAGAAGTTGGAGAAGTTGCGCGAATTATCGCTCGTCGCTATGGTGAACAATCAGAAAAAGAATCAGATAAAAACAAAGATTTAGGTGAAGAATTAGCAGATGTTATTTTTGTTGCTCTTTGTTTAGCTAATCAAACTGGTGTTGATTTAGAATCTGCCTTTTACAAAAAATTAGATATTAAAACACAACGCGATCACGACCGTCATCAGAATAACGAAAAATTAAAATAAGATGATTTTAATTTCGAAAGAAAACACAATCATAAAAGATAAATTACAAATCACTGGATCAAAAAGTGAGAGTAATCGTCTTTTATTATTAAATCAATTATTTCAAAATGCTTTGACTTTAGAAAATGTTTCAAATTCTGAAGATTCTCAACTAATGGCAAAAGCGTTAGCAAATACAAGCGATTTAATTGATATACATCACGCCGGAACTGCCATGCGTTTTCTTACCGCGTTTTATTCTATTCAAGAAGGTCGTTCGGTAACCCTAACAGGTTCTGATCGTATGAAACAACGTCCGATTGGAGTTTTAGTTGATGCTTTAAACCAATTAGGTGCAGATATTACATACCTAGAAAACCAAGGATTTCCACCTCTTAAAATTAACGGTAAAAAAATTACAACATCTTCTATTACAATTCCAGCAAATGTAAGTAGCCAATATATTTCGGCTTTGATGTTGATTGGAACGCAATTAGAAAATGGATTAACAATAATATTAGAAGGTAAAATAATTTCTGTGCCTTACATCCAAATGACGATTCAATTATTGAATAAAATTGGGGTAAAAGCTGAAATGAATGGTCAAGAAATTAAAGTTGAATACACGCCTAAAATTGAATCTAATATTTTGCAAGTGGAATCAGATTGGAGTTCTGCTTCATACTTTTATTCTTTGATTGCCTTAAGCCCAAATAGTGAAGTTACTATTTCTACCTATTTTGAGGATTCTTTACAAGGTGATTCGGCTTTACAAACAATTTATAAAGATCATTTTGGTGTTGAATCGACCTTTGATAATGGGAAATTAACTTTAAAAAATATTCCTGATTTCAATTATTCTGATGTTATAACTTTAGATTTAAATAACACGCCAGATATTGCTCAAACAATTGCTACGACTTGTGTTGGTTTAGGTTTAAAATGTCATTTAACAGGATTAGAAACTCTTAAAATTAAGGAAACCGATCGTTTAATTGCTTTGCAAAACGAATTGACTAAATTCGGTGCAATCGTTGTTATTACAGAAGATTCTTTAACAATTAAAGGATATAATATTTTCGAAGAAACTCCTATTCTAGCAACATACAACGACCATAGAATGGCAATGTGTATGGCTCCTTTAGCGGTAAAATATCCTATCAAGATAGAAAATGAAATGGTTGTTGAAAAATCTTATCCAACATTTTGGGAAGATTGGAAACAACTAGGTTTTGCAATAAAAAATTTATAAAAAAAAGCATCGATTAATCTCGATGCTTTTTTTATGTTACTTAGCTAAAATTTTGCATGCTGACCAAATTCGCATAAGCACCATTTTTATCAATTAATTCGTTATGACTTCCTTGCTCGATAATTTTTCCAGCTTCCATCACAACAATTTTATTCGCATTTTGTATCGTAGATAAACGGTGTGCAATAACCAAAGATGTTCTATTTTGCATCATGTTATTCAATGCATTCTGAACTAATTTTTCTGATTTTGTATCCAATGCAGATGTCGCTTCGTCCAACACCATAATAGGAGGATTTTTATAGACAGCACGAGCAATGGACAATCGTTGTTTTTGCCCACCAGAAAGTTTACTTCCACCTTCTCCTACACCTTCATTGTATTGTGCTGGTTGCTTTACAATAAACTCTTCAGCATTCGAAATTTTTGCAGCTTTAACAATTCCTTCCTCACTCGGTTTTGGATCGCCTAACGCGATATTGTTAGCTATAGAATCATTAAATAAAATCGAATCTTGAGTTACCAAACCAAATAAATCACGATAGTTTTTAAGATTAATATCCTTAATATTTATTCCATCAATTAAAATCTCTCCTGATTTTACATCCCAAAAACGAGTCAAAAGATTTGCAAGTGTTGATTTTCCTGAACCTGACTGACCAACAAGAGCTACGGTTTCACCTTTATTTATTGTTAGGTTAAAGTTCTCTATGATGGTTTCATCTCCATATCCAAAACTTACATTTTTAAACTCAATTTTATCTTCGAAAGAATCTAATTTTTTAGCATTTTCATTATCTTTAATCGACACATTTGCATCTAAAATTTCGAAAACACGTTGTGCAGAAACTTCACCTTTTTGTATGTCTGATAAGGCTTTAGAAAACTTTTTAATTGGATCTAATAAGGTGTAAAATGTACCGATATAAAAGATAAATTCTGATCCTGACAATCCATTTCCTTCTAAAGATAATTTACCTCCGAAAAACACAATTAAACCTATTGTTACTGCACCTAAAAATTCGCTGGTTGGCGATGCTAAAGCGCGTTTTTTCATTACTTTTTGCAAGTAACTTCTATAGCGATTTATCGATACATCAAACCTTCCTTTTATTTGATCTTCAGCATTAAAAATTTTAATAATCTTTAAAGCAGCTAACGTTTCATCAACATAGGTAATAATGTTTGATAATTCGGTCTGTGCATGTTGTGCAGCACGTTTTAAACTCTTTCCAATCAAAGAAATAATAGTTCCCATAATTGGGAAAACCAGTATTGCAAACAACGTTAATTCTGTACTTGTAATAAACAATACGGTTACGAAGACAATAATCATAATCGGTCCGCGTATAATTTCTACAATTGAATTTAAGATATTGCTTTCTACTTCATTCACATCATTTGATATACGCGTAATCATATCTCCTTTTCTCTTTTCTGTGAAGTAAGAAATAGGCAATTCTAAAATTTTATTGTGCAAATCGATACGCAAATCACGTGTTACTCCTGATCGTAAATCGACTAAACACGTTTCTGACAAATAACTAAATATGTTTCTAAAAAGAAATGCAACGATAAATAGCACACACGAAATGGCTAGAATATAAATTGGACCTTCAGCATTTGCTAATTGACTAATGTAATAGCCTGAATAATTAGATGCAAAATCTTTTAGATCCATTATTTTTCCTGAAAATTCAGGTTTTGATATAATCTTACCTTTTTCTTCCCCGAATAAAATTCCTAAAATAGGCATCATAAATGCCAAGGCTACAACATTAAATATTGCATAGAGTATATTAAAAAATATCGCTGTTGCAAAGGAGGTTTTATAGGGTTTTATATAAGATAATGCTCTTTTTTTGTATGAACTCATTGATATGAATAATTTAAAGATTTCAGATGAATCTGAACGTGCAAATTTAAGTAAAAAAATAATGACTATTTTCAAAGTAGAAAATAGTCATTATCAAGAGTTTTGTTTTGAGTTTTTGTGGTTTGATTACTTGAGTAACCTTTTTATTTTACTTTTTGCCAAGTTTGAGTTCTGCCGACTAATGATATTCCGACATACCCTCTAACATCTAATTTATCTTTTCCGTTTAATCTTAAAGACGCTTTATATTCTTTTCCGCTATTTGGATCAATAATTTTGCCACCAGACCATTCATTTCCGTCTTTTTTTAGACCTGAAAGAATAACCAATCCTTTAATTGGTTTTCCAGCTAAAGCTCCTTTACATTTATCACATTTAGAATTCTCTTTACCTTTCGTCAAGATTTTTATTACTTTTCCATATAACATTCCATCTTTTTCGAAAATTTCCACGTGAGATTTTTCTTTCCCCGTTTCATCATCTATAGTTTTCCACGTACCAATTGGAGATTGTCCAAATACTAAAGTTCCGATGAACATGAAAAATGTAAATAAAAATGATATTTTCATAAATAGTGATTTTGTGTTACTAAAATATGAATTTTTAGTGTAAAATAAACACTAGAATTGAAAAAAATCAATTTTAATCAAAAGTTTAACATTACTTCAATTAAATATTGATTTTCAAGCCATTAAATTAAACTCAAATAGATAAACATTGGTGTGTTTTATTCAATCAAGAACATTATTGTGTAACCTATTTTTTTACAGATTTTAGTTTATGATTAATTTTTGGAAGATTTTTAATTAATTATGAAATATTACTACATTTGTCTATAAATATTATAGAGTTAATAGGTAATTAAAAAATGAACTCACTTAGTAAATATAGTTTACCATTTAATAAAAAGGAAGTTGAAAAAATTGTAGAGTCTATTATATATGATTTAATTTTTAGTCAGCCCAATAAAGAAAATACACCTGATCAAGTAAAGTCGTATTTTATTGATATATTAAATAGAATTGTTCCCGAAGAGAAAGCTAATTTCATTGCAGAAAAATTTTTCGACCAATTAGAAGATATCAAAACGGAGTTAGAACAATTAATTTTAATATTCTTTAATAATGATCCTGCTTCCAAATCCGAGATAGAAATCATTGTTTCATATCCTGGATTTTTTGCAATAGCTGTTCATCGTTTAGCAAACACATTGTACAAATTAGATACACCAATACTACCTCGTTTCTTTGCTGAATACGCCCACAAACAAACCGGTATTGATATACATCCAGGTGCAAGTATTGGCAAAAATTTTTATATCGATCACGGAACTGGAATTGTAATTGGAGAAACTACAATTATTGGTAATAATGTTAAAATTTATCAAGGTGTTACGCTTGGTGCATTTTATGTTTCAAAAGATTTAGCTGACCAAAAACGCCATCCTACAATAGAAGATAATGTTACCATATATGCCGGCGCAACAATTTTAGGTGGAACAACGGTGATTGGCGCAAATTCTACAATTGGTGGAAATGTATGGATTACGAAAAGTGTACCGCCCGATTCTATCGCTTACCAAGAATTTCAACCAATTATCAAACAAAAAAATAACAATCAATCAGATGATTTTTATGTCATCTAATCAAAATTTTTAATAATGATTTTAAATAATATCCTAGAAGCTATCGGAAATACACCGATAATTAGATTAAGCAGACTTTTCCCAAATCACGAAGTTTACATCAAATTAGAAAAACAAAATCCTGGTGGATCTATCAAAGATCGCATTGCTTTAGCCATGATCGAAGATGCTGAAAAAGCAGGGATTTTAAAACCCGGAGGAACCGTTATCGAACCAACTTCTGGAAATACCGGAATCGGATTATCATTTGTAGCAGCTGTAAAAGATTACAAAATGATTATTACTATGCCAGAATCAATGTCGATTGAAAGACGTAAAATCATGGAAGCATATGGTGCTGAATTTGTTTTAACTCCGAAAGAATTAGGGATGAAAGGTGCAATTGCGAAAGCACAAGAATTAGCGGAAACGATTGAAGGTGCTTGGGTTCCTCAACAATTCGAAAATAATTCGAATCCAACTATTCATTACAATACTACTGCAAAAGAAATTCTAGCTGATTTTCCACAAGGTGTTGATTATTTAATAACAGGTGTTGGAACTGGTGGTCATTTATCTGGAATTGGAAAAGCTTTAAAAGAAGTTAATTCTGCCACTAAAGTTATTGCTGTAGAACCTTTAGATTCTCCTGTAATTTCTGGTGGAAATCCTGGTCCTCACGCAATTCAAGGAATTGGTGCTGGATTTATTCCAACTAATTTAGATATAAATGTATTGGATGAATCGATTCAGATTTCAAAAGAAGAGGCTTTTGATTTTGCACGCAAAGCAGCGAAAGAAGAAGGTTTATTTGTCGGAATTTCAACCGGAGCGTCATTAGCTGCAGTTGCTAAATCGCTAGATAAAATTTCTTCTGATGCAAAAGTTTTAACTATAAATTACGATACTGGTGAACGTTATTTGTCAGTTGAAGGTTTGTTCTAAAAGTATCTAAATTTGAAAATATAAAGGAGATATTTGTCAAAATGTCTCCTTTTTTTATATAAAAACGACAAAAAGTCAGTATAAATCATTGAATATCAATTTGGAATTTATTTTGATTAAACCTATCCGAACAAACAAATCAACGAACAAAATAAAAAACAAATGGATTTTAATCAGTTTACAATAAAAGGGCGCGAAGCAATTCAAGCTGCACAACAAATTGCGGCTGGAAATCAAAATCAAGCCATAGAACCAAGCCATATTTTAAGTGGAATGTTTGATGTTGATGAAAATGTAATTTCATTAATATTAGAACAACAAGGCGCAAACCTTACGCATATCAAAAACGAATTGGATATAGAAATTAATAAGTATCCAAAAGTACAAGGACAACAAGGTAATCATCTATCCAATAGTGCAAATGCTGTTTTACAATCTGCTCAGCAATACGCTAAGGAAATGCAAGATGATTTTATTACGTTGGAACATATTTTATTAGGAATAATTAAGAATGTATCACCTACAAGCCAAATTCTGAAAGATCAAGGTGTAACATTCGATAACACCAAAAAATTAATTACAGAATTGAGAAAAGGAGAAAGAGTAACATCAGAAAATGCAGAAGGAACTTACAATTCCTTAAACAAATACGCGAAGAACTTAACTGAATTAGCCAAAGAAGGAAAATTAGATCCTGTAATTGGTCGTGACGAAGAGATTCGTCGTGTTTTACAAATCTTATCACGAAGAACTAAAAACAACCCAATTTTAATTGGTGAACCTGGAGTTGGTAAAACTGCAATTGCTGAAGGATTAGCGCATCGTATCATTGATGGTGATGTGCCTGAAAATCTTTTAAACAAACAAATCTTCTCATTAGATATGGGAGCTTTAGTTGCTGGTGCAAAATATAAAGGAGAGTTTGAAGAAAGATTAAAAGCTGTTGTAAAAGAAGTAACTTCTTCTAACGGGGAAATAATTTTATTCATCGACGAAATCCACACTTTAGTTGGTGCCGGAGGTGGTGGTGAAGGCGCTATGGATGCCGCAAATATTCTAAAACCAGCTTTAGCGCGTGGAGAATTACGTTCGATTGGTGCAACAACTTTAAATGAATATCAAAAATATTTTGAAAAAGATAAAGCATTAGAACGTCGTTTCCAGAAAGTAATGGTGGAAGAACCAGATGAAGAATCTGCAATTTCGATTCTACGTGGTATCAAAGATAAATACGAACAGCACCACAAAATCGGAATTAAAGATGAGGCAATTATTGCTGCTGTAAAATTATCAACACGTTATATTTCTGATCGTTTTTTACCAGATAAAGCCATCGATTTAATGGATGAAGCTGCATCGAAGTTAAGAATGGAAATGAATTCTAAACCTGAAGAATTAGATAAATTAGACCGTAAAATCGTTCAGTTAGAAATTGAAATTGAAGCGATTAAACGTGAAGATGACGAGAAAAAATTAAACTTATTACGCGAAGAATTATCAAATCTTCAAGATGAAAGAAATCAATTCAGCGCGAAATGGCAAGACGAGAAAAACAAAGCTGATGAAGTTCAAGATTTACGTAAGACAATTGAAAACATCAAATTTGAAATCGAAAAAGCAAAGCGTGAATATGATTATGCAAAAGCATCTAAATTAGAATTTGAAGATTTAGTAAATGCTAAAAAAGCATTAACAGAAGCTGAACAAAAATTAGAAGAAAATAAGCACAATAAATTGGTAAAAGAATTTGTTGATGCAGATGATATCGCAGAAGTTGTATCGAGATGGACAGGAGTTCCGGCTCAGAAAATGATGCAATCTGAACGTGAAAAATTATTACACTTAGAAGACGAATTACACAAACGTGTACTTGGGCAAGAAGAAGCGATTGTTGCAGTAGCAGATTCAATTCGCCGTTCTCGCGCAGGATTAAGTGATGAAGGAAAACCAATTGGTTCGTTCTTATTCTTAGGATCAACTGGGGTTGGTAAAACTGAATTAGCGAAAGCTTTAGCAGAATTCCTTTTCGATGATGAAAATGCAATGACGCGTATCGATATGTCCGAATATCAAGAACGCCATGCAGTTTCTCGTTTAGTTGGAGCACCTCCGGGATACGTTGGGTACGACGAAGGTGGACAGTTAACGGAAGCGGTTCGTCGTCGTCCATATTCGGTAATTTTGTTAGATGAGATAGAAAAAGCGCATCCAGATGTATTTAATATTTTATTACAAGTATTAGATGATGGACGTTTAACTGACAACAAAGGACGTGTCGTAAACTTTAAGAATACGATCATTATTATGACATCGAACTTTGGTTCGCATACGATCTTAGAAAAGTTTGCAGATATTGATGAGGATAATGTGGCTCAGATTTATGATGATACAAAAACAGAAGTTTTTGACGAGTTAAAACAAAACTTCCGACCAGAATTCTTGAATCGTATTGATGAGATAATTCTATTCCGTCCATTAAGTCAAAATCAAATCAGCGGAATAGTTGGAATTTACTTAAATGCTGTCGCTAAAAAATTAGCACAACGTGATATTACTTTAGATATTACACCAGAAGCATCTGCTTATTTAGCTCATAAAGGATATGATCCACAATTTGGTGCAAGACCATTAAAACGAGTGATACAACAAGATGTATTGAACGAATTATCTAAAGAAATTCTGAAAGGAAATATCAATGATAATGATGCTGTATTAATCGATTACTTAGATGAAAAACCAGGAAACAAATTAGTTTTCAGAACGAATGCTTAACATATAATCCATTTATGAAGTCGATTTCATATTAAATATTTTAGTTAATTGTATCCCGTCACGTGTGACGGGATTTTTTTATCTTTAAGGAAATCAATCTCTATGAAAAAAATATTCAAATACTTTCTAAAATCAATCGGACTTTTGTTTGGATTATTATTCGTCTACATCTTAGCTGTTATCATCCTACCATTAATCCCTGTAAACAAAACAACCTCATCATCAAATGATTGGGTAGAAATCTACATTTTAACCAATGGAATGCATACCGATATTGTACTTCCTGTTGAAACTGATGTGATAAATTGGTCTGATTTAATTCCTTTTAGTGATACAAAAGCAAAACAACCCATGAAATATATTGCTTTTGGTTGGGGAGATAAAGGTTTTTATTTGGATACACCTGAATGGAAAGATCTAAAATTTTCTACTGCTTTTAAAGCTGCATTTTGGTTAGGAGATTCTGCTATGCACACCACGTTTTATAATACAATTACTGAAAATGAAGATTGTAAAAGAATGACAATTAGTAGAGATGAATATATTAAAATAGTAGAATATATAAAGAATTCTTTTGAATTGGATACAACAGGAAATGTACAACTTATACCAACTGAAATGGTTTACGGAAATAATGATTCTTTTTACGAAGCGAAAGGTACATACAACATCTTTTTTACTTGTAATACTTGGGCAAGTGATGCATTAAAAGAAGCAAAACAGACGGCTCCGCTATGGACTGCATCGCAACAAGGGATTTTTCATCATTATAATTAAAAAAAAATAAAATTTTTTCTAATTCATTTTCAATAAGTTGCCCTATTTAAGCGACTTTCAAGTGAAAAAAAGTTTAAAAAATATTTGGAGATATAAATTTTCGCTCTATATTTGCAACACAATATCGATAACGATACTCCTCCTTAGCTCAGTTGGTTAGAGCATCTGACTGTTAATCAGAGGGTCCTTGGTTCGAGCCCAAGAGGAGGAGCAAAAAAGACAATCAAATTTTGATTGTCTTTTTTTTTGGCTTTAATTTAACAAACTTCGCACAACCATTGGCACTACTTTTTCATCTTATCGATATAATCAAAAATTAAAAAATGAAAAAGTTACTGTTATTAAATATTTTAACTTTCAGTTCAATAACAAGTTTTGCACAAATGAAAGAAGATATAAAAATGTTTCCAAAACCAGATAAAGATCAAGTACAGAAAGTCATTCGAGTTGAACCTCGCGACAACGAAAATGATTTTATGATTGAGATTATGATCGGTAAAAAAACGATGACAGATTCTTGTAATAATCATTTCTTGATGGGAAAACTTGAAGAAAATAATCTGGAAGGTTGGGGATATTCATATTATAATTTTACAACTGACGGAAATATAGCTGGAACTTTAATGGGATGTTCTGATAATAAGTCAGTAGAAAAAATAGTTTATTCACCATCAGAAAAAGTAAGATACAATAGTCGTTTACCAATTGTAATTTACACGCCTAAAGGGTATGAAGTAAATTACAGAATTTGGTCAGCTTCTGATAAAACATATAATGCTGAATAATAATTAAAAAAGCTCAACAATAAATGTTGAGCTTTTTTTTTACCAATTCAAAAATAATTGGGTAATTGCATATATTATCAAACCGACGATACCACCGACAATTGTACCATTGATACGAATAAACTGTAAGTCTTTACCAACTTCTAATTCCAACTTATCACTTAATTCTTTACCTTCCCAATCCCCTACTGTTGTACTGATTAAATCTTCAACTTCAGTAACATTTCTTAAAATCATACGGTAAAGAAAATGACGTATCCAACCATTAATTTTATGGACTAAATCTTCATTATCATTTAAATTATTAGACAATTTTTCGATGTTTTTATGGATGTATTTCTGCAAAGTAGAATCCTCTTGATCAAAGCTTTCAGTTAAATTCTCTTTGATTGATTGCCATAAATCCGTAGCATATTCTACAATACGTTCTGGCGTTACAAATTCATCACGCATTGCGTTTATTTTTTGTTCCCAATACGGATCTGATTTCGCTTTATTAGCAATGTTTAATAATGAATTTTGTATATTTTTTCGAATTGGATGTTCCTGATCCTGCTCTATTTCTTCAATAAAACTAATCACACCATTTACAACACCTTTCGATATTTTTTTACCTGCAAAAAATGAAATAACAGGATGTTTTTCATTGATTTTGTCTTCTATTAAAACATCACTTTCTTCTATGTAAGCTTTAGCTTTAGGCAAAATAACATCTAAAATTTCGCTGTGTTTATCTTTTTCAACCAGATAAGTAACTGCGGTTGAAGCTAATTCTTTAAGATCAAATTGTTTTAGAATTTCATCACCTTTTAAAGACAAAAAATCCACCACTTCTTTATCATCTAAATCTTTGACAACTTTCTTTACAAAACCTATTATCTCTTCTTGTAAAACTTCTTGATTCGTTTTTTTATTTAACCAATCAGCAACAAATTTTACAACGTCTAACTTTTCTATATAAGGACGAATATTGGTTGAGGTTAAGAAATTATTTGTTACAAAACTTCCTAGATTATCACCGATTGAATTTTTACTACGTTCAATCAAATTTGTATGCGGAATTTTTAATCCTAATGGATACCTGAACAATGCAGTTACAGCAAACCAGTCGGCTAGTGCACCAACCATTGCAGCTTCAGAAAATGCTTCTACGTAACCAATCCATTCTGCTTCAGATTGCTTGCTTAAATATACCATTGCTGCGTATAATAAAGCCATAAGTACAAACAAACCTGTTGCGATAGATTTATGTTTTACTAGACTTTGTTTTTTTTCTACTTCTGTCATCTGTTCAAATTGTATTATAAATTTCGCAAAAATTTAGCCAATAAAAAAAGCGATGTTAAACATCGCTTTTCAATGGTATTGGATTTGATTATTTTTCTTTTAAAACTAAGATTGCAAAATCAGCACTTGTTAATAAATGTTTACTGTAGCTTTCTGTAAACAAACGTTGAAATGGATTTAATTCACGATTCATTATTCCTAAAACATCTATGTGATACATTTTACAGTAATCTAATAATGCAGATTCTACATCATCGTTTTTAATAACTTCTACCTTCACATCTGGATGATTAACTTCTAACTCGCGTTTGTTCATAATCATATCAACACTCATATTTTTATTCTCGACATGAACAATATCTAAAGTTGATTGATGTTTTTTAGCAAAACTTATCATTTGGTTAATCGCTGATTCTTCTTTTGGATCAAACATAGATGCGAAAGCGAATTTTCTATTTTCCTCAAAAACTACATTATGAGGAACTGCAAGCACAGGAACCGGCGAATTGTTGATTACTGCAAGAGTTTGAGAACCGAAAAATTTCTGTCCAAAGCTATTTTCACCATTCGTTCCCATTACGATGTAATCTATATTTTCTTTATTTACAACATCAAGAACTGTTAATAATAAATCTCCAATTTCTAAAGAGCTTTTTATATTAATATCTTCTAATTGATTTTCCTTAGCGATTGCTTTTAATTGGTTTACTTTCGTTTCAAATTCATCTTCATGCATATTTAAATACTCTTTTAGATGAGTTTTTAATGTAATTAAACGAATATCTGCATCGATTGCTTTCGCAAGATTCAACGCATATAAAAATGCATTATTAGCTGTTTTAGAAAAATCTGTTGGAAATAATATTGTTGCCATAAGGGTTTATTTTAGATTTTGTTTTATCTCTTTATAAATTTACAAAAAATCAAAATCTTATGCATAAAAAAAGCGTTGAATATCAACGCTTAACTTTTATTTAAAATGATTATTTAATAACCAAAACGACGTAAATCATTTTCTTTCTTACGCCAGTCTTTCTTAACTTTAACAAAAAGCTTTAAGAAAACTTTTTTATCGAAGAATTTTTCTAACTCTTCTCTCGCTTCCTTTCCTACTTTAGATAAAGATTCACCTTTATGTCCGATGATAATTCCTTTTTGAGAATCACGTTCAACAAAAATTTCAGCTTCGATTGAAATTAAATTAATTTCTTCTTTGAAACGTTCTGTTACAACTTCAACCGAGTATGGAATTTCTTTTGAATAGTTTAATAATATTTTCTCACGAATTACCTCGTTTACGATAAAACGCTCCGAACGATCTGTTAATTGTTCTTCTGGATAATATTGTGGACCTTCTGGCAACATGTCTTTAATTTTAGTGACTAACATGTCTACATTTACATTTTCTTTTGCAGAAATAGGCAAAATCTGTGCAGCAGGTAATAATTCGTGCCAATATTCAACAGCTTCGTTCAGACGGTCAGGTGTAGCTGTATCAATTTTATTTAATAATAAAATTATTGGTGTAGAAGTTTTTTGAAGACGAGCAAATACTTCTTCGTTTTTTAAACGTTTTTCTCCGATTTCAACAACGTAAAGAATCACATCAGCATCTACTAATGATTCGTTAACGGCATCCATCATCTTAGTTTGTAATTCGTACGCAGGATCTAAAACACCAGGTGTATCAGAAAAAACAATCTGATAATCATCCCCAGTTAAAATTCCTTTGATACGATGACGTGTAGTTTGTGCTTTATGTGTAGCAATTACTAAACGTTCTTTCATCATTAAATTCATTAACGTTGATTTTCCTACGTTAGGATTACCAATGATGTTAACAAAACCGGATTTAAATTTCTTTTCGTCTGACATATTGCAAAATTACGAAATTCAGATGATATATTAAGAATAAATAAATCTTGGTCAACTTTTTGAATATTATAAAACAACACTTTATCACGCGTATATTGGTGTAATAATTTTATGAAATTTTTAATGACGTTTGTTAGTTTTTTAATTTCCGATTTTGTACATTCGGTAACGTGTGAAAAGAAAAATATTAAAACCATAAATAAGACAGAACGATGATTAAAGCTGAATTAATTGAAAAGGAGGAAGTTCAAAATTATAAATTTTTAAATGCGCCATTAACTGAAGTTCACGTACAGAAAGAAAAATTATTAGGAGCTGTACGTTTAGGAAACGAGTTTAAATCAAAAGCTTACATTACATTCCAAACAGATCAAGGACCAAAGAAAATTGAAACTACGGTTTGGACTGTAACTGAAAAATATTTACAAATTAAAAATGGTGTTTTAATACCATTAACTTCATTAATAGATATTCAATATTAAAAAAAGCCGACTTATTAGATAAGTCGGCTTTTTTTAATTTATGGTTAATAATCTTTTCACTTCTTTACGAATGGCTGCTCGGTCATTATTTTCTGGAAATTCTCCTAAAAAGAATGTTTGTTTAGGAATTTCATGTTCTTTTAATCCGTCAGTTGGGTAATTAAATTCTTCCATATAACGTCTTTCAACAATCAACGTTACCACTTCTTGACCCGATTCTTTTTCTGGGAAATTCATTACCACAAAACGCGTTGCAATATATGGTTTCAAAACTTCTTCGATATGATCAAAGTTTATAATTGTATCGTTATCATCATCTAAATATTCTCCCGAAGTTAGCCATCTAAAGCTATGATCATCATTAATTACAACTGCTTTTTGGGTATTGATACGTTCTTGAAAATTTGGCGAATCTATAATTAATTGTCCGTCGTTAGATCTAACAATGTTTACATTTCCAATCGTCGAATAGTTTTCTTCATTCAATTTTCTCACTGCAATTGGAAAAGATTTCACACTAAAAACTTCATAAATCATTTGATCTTGATTGTTACTAATTAACAATTCTTTTGTTTCATCTTTTATTCCATTGGTTTCGACTGCAATTTTTTCAATTCGGTGTAATACATCACTAGATTGTTGCACTTGTGCCTCTGTTAAATAAACATAATTCAATCCCCAATGAATCGTATTTTGATCCTGCCCTGTGTACGGAATCCTAATATCATTAGTTGGCTCTACGCAATACGCTTCCATTTTACCTTCAATTGCTTGTGCTAACGCAATAACACCATCTTTCATGGTAATAGAATTAGCAATCAAAGTCGTATCACCTTGCTTTACATTTGTATATTTATTTAATTCTTTAACAGTATTCTGAATATTTTCACGCTTCATTGCAATTGTAAAAATATTTTCACCTTGCATCTCGTTAATTTGAATTTCACTATTTAGTTCTTGATATTTTTTTAAAAAATTTAAAATATCCAATTGCCATTCCGTCGCTTTATTTTCATCGATAGTGGCAATAATCTCATTAATTGTTTGATTATTAAAGTCTAATTTCATGTTGGTTGTTTTTTGATTTAATAAAAAACTTCAATAACCCTACCAAAAACCTCTTTATCATATAGTTGCAAAAATCATTTTACATAAAGATTTGAAAAATTATCTGTCGATATTTTTTATATTAGCGTTATGAATCACAAAACAGATTTTTCAAATTTAAAATTTGAAAGAAAATTAAATTCAACTCAACCAGAAATGGTAGATTTTGAATTAGATAGTTTACAAGTCAAGAATAATTATACTTATAGCGATGTAAAAAATCTAAAACAAACAGATTTTTTACCAGGTTTTGCACCCTTTTTAAGAGGGCCATATACAACAATGTATGTGCGTCAACCTTGGACAATTCGCCAATATGCAGGTTTTTCTACTGCAGAAGAATCAAATGCATTTTATAAAAGAAATTTAGCAGCTGGACAAAAAGGACTTTCTGTTGCCTTCGATTTAGCTACGCATCGCGGCTACGATTCTGACCACGAACGTGTAGTTGGCGATGTTGGAAAAGCTGGTGTTGCTATTGATTCTGTTGAAGATATGAAGATTTTATTTGATGAAATTCCATTAGATAAAATTTCAGTTTCGATGACAATGAATGGTGCAGTTTTACCAATTTTAGCATTCTACATTGTTGCTGCAGAAGAACAAGGCGTTTCGCAAGAACAATTATCTGGAACAATCCAGAATGATATATTAAAGGAGTTTATGGTGCGTAATACGTACATCTATCCTCCTACACCATCGATGAAGATTATCGCGGATATTTTTGAATATACTTCTAAATATATTCCTCGTTTCAACTCTATTTCTATTTCGGGTTACCACATGCAAGAAGCCGGTGCAACTCCTGTTTTAGAAATGGCCTATACATTAGCCGATGGTTATGAATATGTGAAAACAGGATTAAATGCAGGATTAAAAGTTGATGACTTTGCTCCACGTTTGTCTTTTTTCTGGGCTATTGGTATGAATTTTACGCAAGAAATTGCAAAAATGCGTGCAGCTCGTATGCTTTGGGCAAAATTAATGCAAGAATTTGAGCCTAAAAACCAAAAATCGTTGATGTTACGTACACATTGTCAAACATCTGGATGGAGTTTAACCGAACAAGAACCTTACAATAATATAGGTCGTACAGCAATCGAAGCGTTAGCTGCTGCGTTAGGTGGAACACAATCTTTACATACGAATGCATTGGACGAAGCGATTGCCTTACCAACAGATTTCTCGGCTCGTATTGCACGTAACACGCAGATTATTTTACAAGAAGAAACTCAAATTTGTCGTACTGCCGATCCAATGGGTGGAAGTTTCATGATTGAAGCTTTGACTAATGAAATGGCAAATCAAGCGTGGGAATACATCCAAGAAGTTCGTGAATTAGGTGGAATGACTAAAGCTATCGAAGCTGGCATTCCGAAAATGCGAATAGAAGAAGCTGCTGCTAAAAAACAAGCGAAAATTGATTCTGGCGAAGATGCTATTATTGGTGTCAATGCGTATCAATCTAAATTAGAGCAACAAGAATTTGATATTTTAGATATTGATAATACTGCAGTTCGTCAAAAACAAATTGATCGTTTAGATCAAATTCGTGCAACGCGTGACCAAGCTAAAGTTGATGAAATTTTAGCGCAGATTACGGAAGCTGCTAAATCTGGAAACGGAAATTTATTAGAATTATCAATCGAAGCTGCTCGTCGTCGTGTAACTTTAGGAGAAATTTCTGATGCTTTAGAGGTTATTTACGGAAGACATAAAGCTATTACAAGAGGAATACAAGGAGTTTACGCTATGGACGCAGGAAAAATGGAAAGCTTTGAAAAAGCTAGAAAATTAGCTGACGAATTTGCAGAATTAGAAGGTCGTCGACCAAGAATTATGGTTGCTAAAATGGGACAAGATGGGCATGACCGCGGCGCTAAAGTAGTTGCAACATCTTATGCTGATATGGGATTTGATGTGGACATTGCTCCATTATTCCAAACTCCAGCAGAAGTTGCAAAACAAGCCATAGAAAATGATGTTCATATTTTAGGAGTTTCCTCATTAGCCGCAGGACATAAAACTTTAGTACCTGAAGTGGTTAAAGAGTTAAAATCATTAGGTCGTGATGACGTTTATATTGTTGTTGGAGGCGTAATACCTAGACAAGATTATGATTTTCTTTTAGCTAACGGAGCTCATTCTATCTTCGGTCCTGGAACTAATTTAGCAGAATCTGCTATAGAAGTTTTAGAAAATTTAATTAAAGAATATAAATAAAAAAATAAAAAGATTGATTCCTGTCAAATACTTTGGTTAGCAGGAATTAATCTTTAATTTTACAGAAGTAAAAATCAGAATATGAACAGATCTCTACGATTAACCTTAAAAACTACCTTTATCCTTATTATCGTTTGGTTTATTAGTTATTTCGTTTTCGGAGAACACATTAGTTTAGAGTTTTCTGATTATAATTTTGCTCTTTTCTTTCCAAAAATTTTAACTTTCGCAACAGGTGCTAGTATTTACTTTTTATTCTTACTTAGCATAAAAAAAGCTGACGGTTGGAATATAAAAAATATCCTAAAATTTGTATTCGGAATTATAATCGGAATTATCCCTTTCTTTCTTTTTAAATACTACTCTTCAGTAGGAAATTGCCAAAATTGGGAAGTAACAAAAAAAGTAAAATCTACCTTATACGAATCAGTTTCATCATCTTCAGAAACCATAAAATTAATAGAAACTTATTGTTTAGAAATGGATTTGCGTGAAGAGAAAACGTATAGAGTAATGGCAATAACTCCAATTTTCAATACAATTTCTCCGATTGATACATTAAAAATTAATGATACAAACTGGAAAAAAATAAAAAAGAATTAAACTTTAGGTAAGATTTTTGGTCTAATCTGTAGACTATAAAATCAATATATGCCAAAATTACTTTCATTCTTGATTTTCGCTTTATTTAGTACTTTAACTTTCGCACAAGAAAAAATAAGTTTAAAGGGAAAAATTCAAGATCAAATCCAACTTCCATTAGTTGATGCAACTGTTATAATCGGAAATACTGCCGATTCTTTACAAATTGCTTCAACTGTAAGTGATGAGAATGGAGATTTCACAATTGAAATACCTGTTCAAAACAAACCTATCTACGTCATTATCGAAGATCCTATCGAAGGAATCTACAAAAAAAGTTTTGATAAATTAACGACTCCTTACGATTTCGGAAATGTTGAATTAAGCATTCAACGTTATGAATTAAAAGAAGTTTTATTAACAGTAGATCCTGTTGTTGTAAAAAATGACACGATTGAATACAACGCGAGTTCTTATACCGTAAAACCTAATGCTAATTTAGAGGCACTTTTACGAGAACTTCCTGGCGTTGATGTTGATGATGATGGAAAGATTACTGTAAATGGTAAAGAAGTTAATGAAATTTTGATTGATGGAGAGCCATTTTTTGGAACTGACGGAAAAATTGCTTTAGAAAATATTCCAGCAGATATCATCAAGAAAGTTCAAGTTTCAGATTTCAAAACTCGTAACGAAAAATTCTCAGGAGAACGCTCTCGTTCTGATAAATCTTCTATCAATGTTACTTTAAAAGAAGACAAAAAACAAGGGTATATGGCTGAGGGTACAGTTGGTTATGGGACAGATAATCGATACGAAAGTAATTTGATGGCAAATTATTTTAAAGGAAGTCAAAAATTTAGTTTAGTAGCTTCTTCAAATGATATTGCAAGTACAGGATTAGCCAATGGTGCAGGTTCTTTCGGTCGTGGTCGTATGGGCCGTCGAGGAGGAAATGGAATCACAAATAGTTCAAGTATTGGTTTTAATTATAATGATAAATTTAGCGATAAACTTACTGTTGGCGCTAATTATAACTTTAATCATACTTATAATAAAAACGAGAATTATACTCGTCAAGAGAACTTATTACCAGAAAATATTTATACAACTGAGTCTAATTTAATTTCAAAATCTGAAAACTTTAGTCACAACTTTGGTGGTACGTTAGAGTGGAATAATAATTTAACTAAAATATTCTTTGCTCCGAAATATACTCATAGCATCAATAATTCATCAACTTTAAGCGATAGTCAATCGATTGATGAAAATGGTGAATTACGAAATGAAAGTTTTGCGGATAATAAAAAGGAATCTAAATCAGATAATTTTGGTTCAGAGATTACACTTTACCAAGGTTTTAAAGATAATTCATACATCAATGTAATCGGTAATTTAACTTTTGATCAATCGAAGCAAAACAACAGAATCAATTCAAGTACAATATTCAACAACAATAATTCTCCAGATGATATTCGTAATCAATTAGAGGATTATAACTCGAAGAATAATAATTTCAATTTTGAGTTGAATTATACACGCCCAATTAGTGATTCATTGAAAATTGCAGTTGGATCAAGATACAATTATAACTATATCGAGAACGATGAAATAACTTGGGATTATGATGAAATCACAGGTCAATTTGTATCACAAAACGATTTATTTACACGTTTTACTGAAACAAAACTGAATAAAATTACACCTTATGCTGAATTACAGTTAACGAAAAGTAAAATTTCAGGTACGTTAAAAGCTGGTACTGATTTTTATAATCAAAGAAATTTTGGTTTATATAGAGGTGATGATTACAACTTAACAGTTCAGGAAACTTTACCAATGATTGAGGCGAATATTAGATATAAATTAGGAAATAATAATTTATCTTTCAATTACCGTTATAATACAAGTTTAGCTTCGTCTAACCAATTATTAGCAATCGAAAACTTATCAAATCCATTGAATATTTTTGTGGGTAATCCTGATTTAGATCCGAATCGTGCACACCGATTATCTTTAAACTTTTCAAACTTTGATCGTAAAACAAAACAAGGTTTCAATGTTAATTTAGGATATAATTACAACGAATCTAGTATTGTAAATTATTCAACTGTTGACGAAAATTTAATCACTCGATCAACTTATACAAATATCGAAGGTAATTATAACGTAAATGCTGGTTTCTTTTACAGTAAACAATTAAGTAAATCTGGAAATAAATTAAACTTAAACGCAGGTGTACAAACAAATTATGCTCGCCAACAAGGTTACAGAAACTCAAGATTATACACAGCATACAACTCTAGTATTACACCAAACATTCGATTAACGTATAAATGGAATGAATATTTAACATTATCGCCATCGTATAACCTAAGATTCTCAAGCTCTAATTACGAGAACTACACGATAGATCAACAATCTAACACGGTTCATAATTTTAGTTTAAGAACAATTACAACTTGGCCAAAGAATTTAACTTGGACGAACGAATTTTCTTACAATAACAATTCGAGAATGGCAGCTGGTTTCAAAAGAGATTTCTTCTTATGGAACATGCAAATGATGTATTCTTTCTTCGATAATAAATTACAAGCCGGAGTTAAAGTGTATGATTTATTGAACCAAAATAATAGTTACACAAGAACAATTTCTGACGAATATATTCGTGATGAAAGAAACAGTATTTTAACTCGTTTCGTGATGTTCTCTGTAACATTTAATTTAAATCAATTTGGTGGAAAATCAGCAGGAACTCCAAATCCACAAAGAGGTGGAGGAATGAGACTAAATCAAGGATTTTAATCCAAACCGAAATAAAAAAAAGCCACTCGAATCGAGTGGCTTTTTTTTATGCTTTTTTCTTTTTATAAAGAGGAACGGTACTACAAGCTTCGCCAAACATAATTGAATTGGCAACAGGTTGTAACTTTTCGACCAACTGAATATAAGCTGAATCTGGAACCGGTTTTTTAGAACAACCTTTTACAATAATACGTCCATCTACATATTCATCAATCGGTAATGCATTAATGATTTCTGTGTACAAAATCTGATCTAAATCTTGTAAAGTTCCATGAATTACACGTTTTGCAATAGGCTGTAAATAAGTCGCTACTAAAATATAAGCCCACGATGGTACAATTGCATCAGCTGTATTAGTCATTGCAACATATTTCCCTTCATACTGCGACCAATCGTGTTCTTTTAAATTCTGACGGAAATCTTTTTCTCTCAAGATTAACTCTTCATAAAGCCAATCTTTTAGATCAAAAACTACACGAGGACCTTCTGGGTAAAAATCCTCTAAATCCAGATTAATTAAGCCACTATTGGCAATTTTATTTATTATTTCGTCTGACATTTTGTTCAAATTTGATGTAGTAAAATTACGAATATTAATCAATATCAAGAACATTGTCATTCGTGTTTCGAGATAAACTAATTTCTTATTTGTAATTAATTATCTTTGTATCAAAGTAAATTATATTCCTTTGAAATATTATATTATTGCAGGTGAAGCTTCGGGCGATTTACACGCTTCGAATTTAATGAAAGAAATCAAAATCAAAGATCCAAACGCGCAGTTTCGTTGTTGGGGTGGCGATTTAATGGAAGCTCAAGGTGGTGAAATTGTTAAACATTACCGTGATTTGGCTTTTATGGGATTTGCAGAAGTGATTATGAATATTCGTACAATTACAAAAAATCTTTCATTCTGTAAAAAAGATATTCAAGCTTACCAACCCGATTGTGTAATCATGGTTGATTATCCTGGTTTTAACTTACAGGTTGCACCTTTTATCAAGTCTTTAGGCATCAAAATTTACTATTATATTTCTCCACAAATTTGGGCTTGGAAAACAGGACGTGTACATAAAATCAAAAAATTAGTTGATAAAATGTTCGTGATTCTTCCCTTTGAAGAAGAGTTTTATCAACGATATGATTATAAAGTTGATTTTGTAGGAAATCCATTATTAGATTCATTAAATAATTTACCAGAAGTAAATGAAAAGGAATTTAAAACGAAATTTGGATTAGATGACCGACCGATTATAGCAGTTTTACCTGGAAGTAGAACGCAAGAAATTAAAGTTAAATTACCTTTGATGTTATCGGTAGAAAAAGATTTTCCTGATTATCAATTTGTTGTTGCAGGAGCACCATCACAACCAACAGAAAACTACAAAGCCATCGCAGGGAATGATTTAAAAATTGTAGAAAACAGAACCTATGATTTACTTCGAATTTCTCATGCTGCGTTAGTTACATCAGGAACGGCTACTTTGGAAACAGCTTTATTAAAAGTACCTGAAGTGGTTTGTTATAAAGGAAATGCTCTTTCTTATGAAATCGGAAAACGAGTAGTAAAAAATATTAAATTCATTTCTTTGGTTAATTTAATCATGGATCGTGAAGTGGTAAAAGAATTAATTCAATACGATTTAACGTACGAAAATATTAAACACGAATTGAACTTAATTTTAAATTCTCCTAAGCGTGAACAAATCTTGAATGATTACGAAGAATTGTATCATAAGTTAGGTGGTGTTGGCGCATCTGTACGAACAGCCAACTTAATTACAAAAGATTTATTCCTAAAATAATTTGATCCTCTTACTTCAAGTAAGAGGATTTTTTTGTTTAAATGTTAAAATTTAAATACTTACGCAACCTTTTCAGTTTTTCACATCTTATCTTTATATAACTTTAAAAAAACATGATTATGAAGATGACTAAATTTTTCAGCTACCTATTTTTATTAGTATTTATTGGTGTTACAACTGTTAGCTGTTTAGATGATGATTCTAACGAACCTTTTTACACTTATGGTTTTATACCAGCAACTGCCATTGATGTAAATTTAGATTCAATCCAACCAGTTTCGCAACCTACAAACGTTAAAATCTCGTTTAACTTAGCAGGAAGTTGTCAAGAATTTTTAGAATTCAGAAGAATTTTACCAGCAGATGCAAACGATACAAAAATCGGAGTATTTGGTTCACAAAAAAATAATTCTGCATGTACGAATGATATCATTACGACTGTTAAAACTTTAAAATTTACTCCAACAACTGCAGGAGAACAAACAATTAGAGTTTGGGCTGGTAAAGATCCAGGAGGTGCAGATATCTACATTTCAAAAACTATTACAGTACCATCAGAATAAAAATACGTTTATATAAGTTTTGGGAAACCCAATAGAAAAAATTGTACTGCTATGCAAAAAAAAGGATAGGAAGGGACAAGAACTTTTATACCAACAGTTCTCTCCTATTCTTTTTTCTATTTGTCTACGATATGCAGATAATTACGAAGACGCGCAGGATACTTTTCAGGAGGGTTTCATTTTAATTTTTAATAAGATCGATCAATACAATTTTGAAGGTTCTTTCGAGGGTTGGATGAAGAAAATTATGGTTAATCTTTCACTTGATAAATACCGCAAAAATCATAATTTTAGTAACAATGAAATTGATCAAATCCCTGATTTATCATCTGATGAAGATAATGACGAATTTGATTATGAATATGACGAAATACTCTCAGTCATTCAGACACTTCCCTCCCAATACCGACAGGTTTTTAATCTTTATGTAATCGAAGATTACTCGCATCAAGAGATTGCAGATTTACTCCAAATTTCAGTAGGAACATCAAAATCAAATCTCTCACGAGCACGAAGTTTTTTAAAACAAAAATTACATCAATTAAAATCTCAAGTAAACAATGAACAAGTTCGATCATCATATTAAAAATAAACTTTCAGAACATCAAACTCCTCCAATTGATGCGTGGAAAAATATTGAAGAGAAATTAGATCAAAAGAAGAAAAAAAGAATTATTCCTTTTATTTTTTGGATCTCATCTTCTGCTGCATGTTTAGGTATAGCTGGTGTAACTTACTTTTTTCATGCGAAAGAAAATACAACAAATCAACCTGAAATTGTACATAAGGATAAGACTATAAATTCTATTCTAAAAAAGAATAACACTTTAGATTCTTTAAATAATTTAAAGGATACTAACAAAATTATTAACATTGTTAATAACGGAAACAAACACTCAAAATCAGAAAGTTACAATAAAACAAATCAGTTAAATTCGGTCAAAAATTCAGATTTTAAAAGCGCTGAAAATGATTATAATAATTTTGATTTAGGAGAATATTTAGGAACTAAAAAAACTAATTCAACAAATAATCAACAGGTTATTGATGAAAAGATATTTTCTAATCAATTGATAACTCAGAATCAAATTGATCAAAAAGATGAATCAAATAAAGAGAAAACAATCGAGGAAATCTTGATTGAAGAGAAGGCAAAGGTTGATCTTGATCCGAAAAAACTCGATCCTAAAACTAAGTTTTCTGTTTCTACATTTGTTTCAACTTCAACTTTTTTAAAAGAAGAATCAATACTTTCAAACTCGTTTAATACACACGAAATTGACAATAAAGTAACTGTGGCTTATGGTGCTAAATTAGCCTATCAAATCAACGATAAATTAAAAATACGAACGGGAATATCTAAACTTGATTTTGATCAAAACACAAAAGATGTTGTTATGGCGAGCACTTCTGCAATACAAAGTACAAATGTTATCCCGTTGTCTTCTAATATTAGAACAAACAATAATAACATCAAATACAACGGAAATTTGCAGGTTATTACCAATCATCAAGATTATCCAACTACGTTTTATAGTACTGAAAAAAATACCATGAATCAAAGGGTTGAATTTCTTGAAATTCCGGTTGAAATTGAATATCGTTTAAATAACAAATCTCAATTTAACATTTATTTAGTTGGTGGTGGAAGTTATATGATTTTAACTAAAAATGATATTTTTATTGACAATCAAACCTACGGCAGAAGTAAAATTGGTAAAGCAGAAAACTTAAATGATTATAGCTATTCGGCTAATGCAGGTTTAAAATTTGAATATTTGCTTTCTGAAAAAGCTGGAATTAATCTTGAACCTAATTATAAATTTTTAATTAATCCGTTAAATAATTTTTCAAATAAAGAGAATTCTTTACTCGGAATTGGGATTGGATTTTCATATAAATTTTAACAACAAAGGCGAAGATTATTCTTCGCCTTTGTTGTTATTTAATTCTATAATAATGTTATTATTTTTCTTCGAAGCATACACTTTTGCTTCTTCAAAAGTTGGTTCGCGTAAAAATGGTTCTTCATCTCCAGAATAACCATAAGGTTCTTTACGAACTCCAAAAAAACTTCTGTCTAATGTTTTGTTTCCATTAGTATCTACAAAAACTTTAACTGCGTAATACGTTTCCTCAATGTTCTTAAAAGTTGTTTCGTACTGATTTAAATCTTTAATTGGAACGTATAATTTTTTAAATGCGTTTTGTCCTTTCGTATAATTTTCTACATTTCTATAAAATTCGATTGACAAAAAACCTTCCACTTCTCTCAGGTTTTTAATTGTAAGTTTTACATCTGTTTGCGCCATTAAAAACTGAGACATAAACAGCGTAATAAACAATAAAAAATGCTTCATATATACATTTATTTTTAAATAAATGAATGTCAAATAATTAAAACCTAATATTTAGACCTTCATTTTGTAAATTATTAGGATGAAAAAGCACCTATTTTCATATCTAGTAATTTGTCTTGCTCTTGGAATTTTTCTTTCTGAAAAGCTAATTCTTGCCGCAAATTTACGAATTTATTTTATTATTCTGTTCTTTAGCTTGTTTACCAGCCAATTAATCAATAACAGTATAATTAAAACTTTTGCATTTTGCTTTCAATTTGTAATCATTGGATTTTTGATAAATAATGCAAATAAAACCAATCATACAGAGACTTTAAGGCTAAGTGATCAAGCTAAAATTAACTATCTCGTTTTAGATAACAAGTACAAATCTACTTCCAAATATTATAAGTATAAAGCAAAAAATTTAACAAATGATCGTGTCGGATTAGTTCATATTCCGATAGATTCTATCAATTATTATCCTCAAGATACTTTGATCATTTATGCTAAAACCTATCCCTTAACTTCTGTCAAAAATCCGTACCAATTTGATTATGCAGCGTATTTGCGTAGACAAAATATAGATCATACGATTTACGTAAATCATGTACTAAAACATAAATCAAACCATAATTCTTGGAAAAAATTTACCGTAAAATCAAAGGATGAAATCAGAGAAAAGATGAAAAAATTTGGTTATTCAATCGAAACCAGATCTATTATTTCATCCATGCTTTTAGGTGACAGAAGCGAAATTTCTACAGAATTAAATGATAGCTATGTAGCGACTGGTGTTGTACATATTTTGTCCATTTCGGGTTTACATGTAGTGATGATTTACTTTATTCTGAATTTTATATTAAAGCCTATTTTATGGTTGAAAAATGGTAAATATATCCGAATCATCGTATCGCTAATCATCATTTGGATATTTGCTTTTTACGTCGATATGCAACCTCCTGTGTTTCGTTCAGCTCTTATGATTTCAATTTATTACATCTCCGATTTACTAAAAAGACCGAAAAATATCTATCATACCATTGCTCTAAGTGCGTTTATTATATTAATTTTTCAGCCAAAATACTTGTTTGATGTTGGTTTCCAATTAAGCTTTTCGGCTGTATTTTTTATCGTTTGGTTAAATCCTATTTATAAAAAATTCTATCAACCAAAACGTAAAATCAGTTCTTATTTATACGATTTATCCACTACAAGCATTAGTGCGCAATTAGGTACAATGCCATTTTCAACCTACTATTTTAATCAGTTTTCCGGACTATTTTTATTAGGTAATCTGGTATTAATTCCAGCTTCTTTTTTAATGATTGTAGGTTCTATAATTGCGATTTTACTTCTTAGTTTAGATATTAATTTTTCAACTTTTACATTCATTTTCAACTTTTATATTGAGTCCTGTAACTCTTATATCAAATGGTTATCAAATTTTGATTCTTTCGTTTTTAAACAAATTTATATTGGATCTTTTTCAGCGATTTTAATCTTACTTATCCTGTATCATATCAGACCATTAATTTTAAAATATTCAAAAACTTCTTTGATCGTTATTTTAATCTCATTGTTTGGAATAGCTGTAAATAGATTTATTGATGTAAATCGAATTAGAAAGAGCAGAGAAATTGTGATTTTCAATCAATTTAAATCAAGTTTAATTGGAGTAAGAAATGGACAAAATTTAAAAATATTTAGTTCAGAAAATTTAGATTCTAGCCTCACGAAACAATATACAATCCGACCTTTTGAGATAAGAAATAGAATTAAGAAAACGGAGTATTACGCTATCGATTCTGCTACTATTAGTGATGAATTTTATAAATCAAAATCATTTTTAATCGTTGAAAACATATCCATATTTGTTGGTCAAAATCTGAATCAAATTCCAGAGAAAACCGATTATATTTTAGTTCGAAATTCGAGTTTTAAACCTGAAAATTTATCCAATTTACAGCAAATAAAAAGGGTAATTGCTGATGGAAGCAACTACCCTAATTATGTTGATGAATTAGATTCTGTTCTAAAAAAACAATCTAATTCTAATTTATGGAAAACCTCTGAGAGAGGTTATTTTCAAATTAAATTTTAATGTCTGAAGTAAAATTTTCAGCTGAACGATATCCAAGAATTATCTTATCTGTATTCCCTTTATTATCAAGAATTACTGTAGCTGGATAACTTAATCTACCGTTAGTCATCACATAGGCTAAATAATTAGCTTTTGCTCCAGCGATATAAGTAAAATTAATACCTAAAAACGAAACCATTTCTTTTGTTTCTGCATTAAATTTTACTGGTATGTAATTCTCGTTTACATATTTTACTACGGCAGGATCAACGAAAGTTTCTTTATCTAATTTCTTGCAGTATCCACACCAATTTGTATAAATATTGAATAAAATTGGCTTTTCCGGATTCGCATTACTTGCTTTTGTAGCATCATCTAAAGACATCCAATTGATTCCTTGCGCAAAGGTAATTGATGTAATAAATAAAGCTAATACGGTAATTAAAATTCTCATATTGTTCAATTAAAATTATTTAACTCCGTGCATTAATTTCTTCATAATTGGATTTAATCCAATAACGATAACCCCTGCAACAATCGGTACAATTGTAAAAATTAAGAAGAAAGTTGATAACGAATATGCTTCTGTAATTTTTTCGATTTGTCCTCCAATAATCGCTGCTAATTTGTTACCAATTGCGATTGCTAAATACCACATACCAAACATGAATGCAATCATACGTGCTGGTACTAATTTAGAAACGTAAGATAACCCTACTGGAGATAAGCATAACTCACCTAAAGTGTGGAATAAATAAGCTAATACTAACCAAATCATAGAAACTTTAACACCTTCTTGAATTCCGTGAGATCCGAAAGCTAATAAACCAAATCCAATCGCCATAATGATTAATCCTAAACCATATTTAACAGCTGCTGGTGGGTTTAATTTAGAATCCCAAATCTTAGAAACTGAAGATGCAAATGCAATGATGAAGAAAGAGTTTAAGATAGAGAACCAAGAAACTGTAATTTCAGACGATTCTGCTGTAAACTCACGGTATAACATCCAGATCGCTACTCCCCAAATTCCAACAAAACAAATTACTTGTACAATGTTTGTTAAAGGTGCTTTTCCAAATGTTTGTTTTGATAATAATGCAACTACATAAGTGATAATTATTAATGGAATAATTGTTAATGCAGCATTTACAAGATTAAAAATCGTTAAAGAAGTTCCTTCTAAAGTTCTATCAACATTATCACGAGCAAAGATTACTAATGATGACGCTCCTTGTTCGAAAGACATCCAGAAGAAGATTACGAAGAATGCGAAAATAATTACCGCAATCATACGCTCACGAACAACTTTTGTATAACGTGTTAAACGAGAAATTACAACTCCTAAGAATAAGATTAAAGCTACTAAAATTGCAACATCTTGTCCTTTTAATCCAAACATTTCAAAGTTGAATAAATTCATATTTCCAACTTTAGATAATGGATCGTTGAATGCATAACCTAAACCTAAAACAGTCATTACAGCGATTAAAACTTTATCAATCATTGTAAATGGATTTGGCTTATCGTTAGGATCCGTAGATTCTTTAGCTACACGAGCAGCTTCAGCTTTTTGCTCAGCAGTTGGAGGATCTCCAATAGTACCAAAAATAGGTTTAGCAAACCAGAACTGTAAAGTACCTAATAACATGAAGATACCAGCTAAACCGAATCCCCAGTGCCATCCTACTTTTTCTGCTAAGTAACCACATAACATCATTCCGAAGAATGCTCCAGCGTTTACACCCATGTAGAAAATTGTATAAGCACCATCCTTTTTCTCAGGATAATTCTTGTACATTTCTGATAAAATAGATGTCATATTAGGTTTAAAGAAACCTGTACCAATTACTAAACAAGCTAAACCAATGTACATAAAAATTGGTGCTTCTAAAGCCATCGAGGCATGACCTATGGTCATAATTAAGGCTCCAATTACTACTGCCCAACGGTAACCTAAATACTTGTCAGCTAAGATTCCACCAAAAATTGGCGTAATGTATAATAACATCGCATAAGTTCCATATAAAGCTCCTGCTTGTTCAGCATCCCAACCCCATCCAGAGAATGGACTTCCGTTGATAATTGCTGATGTTAAGAAGTTGATTAATAAGACACGCATCCCATAAAAAGAGAAACGCTCCCACATTTCTGTAAAGAATAGGACAAACAATCCCGACGGGTGTCCTAATACTTTAGAGTCGAAAAAGTTTTGTTCTTGAACTGCACTCATTATTGTTTATTTACTATTTGTATTGAAAAATTATACTAACATTATCTTAAGATTTTGTTAGCAATCAACGAAAATAAAAAAAACCTCTGATAAAGCAGAGGTTTTTTTTATTTAAAATACTTTTTTTGAAAATTGATTAATTAATTCCGTGCATCATTCGTTTTAAGATAGGATTTAATGCAACCAAAATCAATGCAGTAACTGCAGGGATAATTGCAAAAATCATAAAGAAATACGACATCGAATGTGTTTCTACAATTTGATCGATATAAGAACCTAAGAAACCACCAATAAAGTTGGCGATTGCCGAAGCACAGAACCAGAATCCGAATAGTAATCCTAAGAATTTTTTCGGAGATAATTTCGATACATACGATAATCCTACTGGAGATAAACATAATTCTCCCGTTGTATGGAAGAAATAAGCAATTACTAACCAAACCATACTAACAGAAGCTGTTTTTGCTCCTTGTGGAATTTCCAATGCACCGTATGCTAATGCAGCGAATCCTAATCCTACTAACACTAAACCTAAAGCAAATTTTACTGGTCCAGAAGGATTCCAGATTTTCTCCCAGAATTTACTAAATGATGATGCTAATGCAATAATGAAGAATGAATTTAAGATTTGGAACCATGAAGCCGCAACTTCTGTTTCAACAGAGTTAAACTCTCTAAATATTTTCCATAATCCTAATCCCCAAATTATCACAAAAGAAATCGCTGTGAAAATAATTGTTAATGGATATTGTTTATAAATCTTTTTTGCTAATGCATAAAGTACAATTGTTACAATTGCAATTGGTACAATTGTTAAAATCGTATCAATCCATTTGAATGAAGTTGCAGCTCCACCTTCTAATACTCGTTGTGTATAATCTTTTGCGAAAATAGACATAGAACCTCCTGCTTGTTCAAAAGCTAAGAAGAAAACAATACTCGCTATCATCAATACAGCAACTACGATTAATCTATCTCTAACTACATTGGCAGGAATTACTTCTTCCTCTTCTTCGTTATTAGCGATTTTTTTATCATGAAAAGCCTGAACTTCTTTAGGAGATTCACCAATAATTCCGAAGATTTTTTCTCCAAAATAGAATTGTAACATTCCAAAGAACATAAAAACTCCAGCTAATCCAAAACCATAATGCCAACCGATTTTTTCTCCAATGTATCCACACAATAACATTCCTAAGAATGCACCTGCGTTAATACCCATGTAGAAAATCGTGTACCCAGCATCTTTTTTAGAACTTGTGTCAGGATATAAATTACCAACCATCGACGAAATATTTGGTTTGAACATTCCATTTCCAAGAATCATTAATGCTAATCCTAAATAGAAGAACCAAGGAGCGATCCCTTCAAAAGCCATTGATAAATGTCCTAAAGTCATAATCAAAGCTCCGATCAAAATTGCTTTTTTGTAACCTGTAAATTTATCGGCAATAATTCCTCCTAATAACGGTGTTAAATAAACCAATCCTGTGTATACTCCATATAATTTCATGGCTTCAGAATTCGTCCATCCCCAACCTCCATCGGCAATTGTGCTGATTAAGAATAAAGTTAATAATGCACGCATTCCGTAGTAACTGAATCGTTCCCACATTTCTGTAAAGAACAAAACAAATAATCCTGCAGGGTGACCATTTACCATTTTATCATCCATCCCCAAGCTGTGAAGATGTTTAATTAATCCTGTGTCTTGACTCATATTTTAGTGTTTTGATTTTATAAATTTTTCTTTAAGAAATTTGTCATTTGACGGTATAAATGAACTCGTGTATTTCCACCATAAATTCCGTGGTCTTTATCTGTGTAATACAACATTTCGAAATCTTTATTGGCTTGGATTAATGCTTCAGATAATTCGAATGCATTTTGTGCATGTACGTTATCATCTGCTGTTCCGTGAACCAATAAGAAACTTCCTTTCTTAAATTTATCCACATGGTTAATTGGCGAATTGTTGTCATAACCAGATGCATTTTCTTGTGGAGTTCTCATAAAACGTTCAGTATAAACAGTATCGTAAAAACGCCAGTTTGTAACCGGAGCTACAGCAATAGCTGCTTTGAAAACGTCATTTCCTTTGAATAAAACATTAGACGACATATATCCACCGTAAGACCATCCCCAAATTCCGATTCGTGACGCATCTACATAAGGTAATTTTCCAATCTCAACAGCAGCTGCAATTTGATCTTCTACCTCATATTTTCCTAATTGCATGTATGTTACTTTTTTGAAAGCTTCTCCTTTGTAACCAGTTCCACGTCCATCAACACAGAAAACTAAATAACCTTCTTGTGCTAACATTTGGTGCCAATAGTCATTTGTCGATTGCCATGTATTATTCACGTTCTGAGAACCTGGTCCAGAATATTGATACATCAATACTGGATATTTTTTATTTGGATCAAAATCTTTTGGTTTAATCACATAAGCATTCAATTCGTGACCTGCAGCGGTTTTTAAAGTGAATAATTCTTTTGTTCCGATATTATCCGCATTCACACGCTCTTTCACGTGCTCATTATTCATGATGATTCCTAAATCTTTACCTGTTTTAGTTTCTACTAAACTTACTGTACGAGGTGTATCGATATTTGAGAATGTGTTGATGAAATAAGTGAAATTCTTAGAGAATGCCGCATTATTTGTACCTGCTAACTTTGTTAACTGTGTTGTTTTCTTTCCATCTAATGAAACAGCAAAAATCTGACGTTCAGTCGAAACACGTTTTCCATTATTAGCTGTCGATTGGTAATAAATTGTTTTGTTCGTAGGATTATATCCATAGTAACGTGTTACTTCCCAATCTCCTTTCGTAATTTGACGAATTAATTTTCCATTCTCAGCATAGTGGTACATGTGATTGTTTCCGTCACGCTCAGATGCCCATAAGAATGAATTATCATTTAAGAATTCTAACGTAAAATGATCCGTTTCAATCCACGCTTTATTAGTTTCAGTAAATAACTTGTTTACTTTTTGCGTGTTGATGTCATAAAAAGAAACATCTACATTATTGTGATGACGGTTTGAAGTGATTACCGTTAATAAATTCGATTTTTTCGAGAATTTGATTTGAGGAATGTAATAATTCTGTACTCCACTTAAATCAACTTTATCCGTTTTATTTGATTTTACATAGTACACATGTAAAGTAACCTCTGAATTATCTTCACCAGCTTTTGGGTATTTGAATCTTAATTCTTCTGGATATAAATTGTTGTAATAAATCGGAATATTAATTTCTTTTACTTTCGATTCATCAAAACGGACAAAAGCTAAAGCTGTTCCGTCTGCATTCCAATCGAAGTGACGAACAAATCCAAATTCTTCTTCATAAACCCAATCACAAATCCCGTTGATGATTTCATTTTTCTTACCATCTTTTGTGATTTGTGAAACTTGATTTGATTTTAAATCTTGAACATATAAATTATTCTCGAAAGCAAAAGCTACTTTAGAAGCATCTGGCGAGAATAAAGGTTCTTGAATTGCTTTACCATTAAAAACACTTACTTTAGATTTCGTTTGCGTATCAAAAACTTCATAAGTTGCCGTATTTGAATGACGGTAAATACTAACTGTGTTGTTTTTTAATAATACATAACGCTCGTCTGAAGAAAATTCGTACCCTTGAAATTTTCCAGGAACCAAAACGACATCTTTATCGATTGATTTATTCAAAGTTGATTGATACGTTTTCTTTACTAAACCTTGTTCGTTTAATATGGTATAATTTTCTCCATCATTCATCGAGTTCACACCACGCAAACTACGTTCGCTGTATTTTCCTCCATAAATATTTTCTAAAGTAATTTTCTGTGCATAAGTATACATACTTACCGTACAAACCAGAAAACTTAATAAAGTCTTTCTCATAATCTTATCCTAAAACATGTGTATAAACAATCAAATATAGTAAAATACTTATTCGCTCAGTCGTTAAAGCATCGCATTTGTACTAAAGAATGTTAAATAATTATGCAATTCAGTAATATTTATTCACCTTTATAAAACAAAGGTTCTTAATTTTGCAACAATTAAAATTTATCATCCAATATGAAACATCAACCAGTTGAAGGATTTTCGAAATTATCGAAAGAAGGAAAAATTGAATGGTTAGTAAACGAATATCTTAACGGTGACGAAAAAGCTATCCAAACATTGAAACAATATTGGAACGACGATGCAGACTTACAAAAACTGCACGACGAATTCTCTGAAAATACAATTTCTAACTTTTATATGCCTTTTGGTTTAGCACCAAACTTTTTAATCAACAACGAATTATATACCATTCCAATGGCCGTTGAAGAATCTTCGGTAGTTGCTGCTGCTTCTAAAGCTGCAAAATTCTGGTTAGATCGTGGAGGATTTAAAACAACTGTTCTTTCTACAACAAAACTAGGACATGTACATTTTATGTACGAAGGTGATGTTGAAAAATTAAGAACTACATTCGAAAATACAATCAAAGCTAAATTAATTGAGGAAACCAATGATATTACTAAAAATATGCGTGCGCGTAATGGTGGTATTTTAAATTTAGAATTAATTGATAAAACTGCTGATTTAGAAAACTATTTCCAAATTAAAGGTTCTTTTGAAACAGTAGATTCAATGGGAGCGAATTTCATTAACTCATGTTTAGAGCAATTTGCAAAAACATTGAAAAATGAAATTGATGCTGATAACACATTTACTTTTGAAGAGAAAGAATCAGTACAAATCGTGATGTGTATTTTATCAAACTATACTCCAGATTGTATCGTACGAGCAGAAGTTTCTTGTCCTGTTGAACAATTAGCAGAAGGAAATGTTTCGGCTGAAGAATTTGTTGAAAAATTCTCTCTCGCCGTTCGTATCGCAGAAATTGAACCTTATCGTGCAACTACGCATAATAAAGGAATCATGAACGGAATTGATGCGGTGGTTATCGCAACTGGAAACGATTTCCGTGCTGTGGAAGCTTGTGCACATACTTATGCAGCAAAAGATGGTCAATATTCTTCGTTAACACATTGCGAAGTGAAAGATGGAGTTTTCCGTTTTTGGATTGATTTACCAACAGCTTTAGGAACAATTGGTGGATTAACATCTTTACACCCAATCGTAAAATTAGCTTTAGGAATCTTAGGAAAACCTTCAGCATCTGAGTTGATGGGAATTGTTGCTGTTGCAGGATTAGCACAAAATTTTGGCGCTTTACGTTCGTTGGTAACAACAGGAATTCAGAAAGGTCACATGAAAATGCACTTGATGAATATCTTGAATCAATTAGAAGCTACAGACGAAGAAAAACAATATTTTGTAAACTTTTTTAAAGATAAAACAGTTTCTCACCACAACGTAATTGAGGAATTCTGTAATTTAAGAGGTGTAAAATCTGTAGAAGAAATTAAAAAAGATTAGGTTGAATTTAGAAGAATATTTCAGAAAAGCACGCGAAAAACAAAAAGAACATCAAGCGTTTTTAGCAAAGCTGAAGAAAAAACCACCTAAAAATTTAGACCAACAAATGGAGGAAATCCACGAAGAGGTTTTTGATCGTATCGATTGTCTTTCGTGTGCCAACTGTTGCAAAACAACTGGACCTCTATTTACCAATAAAGATATTGAACGTTTGGCGCATGTGTTTCGTTTGAAACCGAGTCAATTTATCGAGAAATATCTGCGTATTGATGAAGATAACGATTACGTCTTACAACAAACACCTTGTCCATTTCTGGATTCGGATAATTATTGTTTGGTGTACGAAGATCGACCAAAAGCTTGCCGCGAATATCCACATACGGATCGTAAGAAGTTTTATCAAATCAATCATCTCACAATTAAGAACACATTAATTTGTCCGGCGACTTATGAAGTGGTGGAACAAATGCAAAAAGAAATAAAATTGTAATGATAGTAACGTATACAATTATTGCTTTTATCTGTTTATTGATTCCTACAATTCATCAATTGATTTGGGGTTTTAAAGCAAAAGATCGTTTAACGATTAATAAAACAGGAATTAGAAGTGCAATCATGCAATTGGCAGGAACTGCAATCGCATATATTTTATTTACTAAAATGGAAGGAACTAATCCTAATTTAGCATTTCAAACCGGAATTACATTTTTAATATCGGTAGGATTGGTAGTTATAATTCAGCATTTACTAATGACCATTCGATCGAATAAATAAAAGATTAAGCTACCTTTTGGTAGCTTTTTTTATCTTTATACAAATCGAATCATATGATTATAAAATATCCATCTAAAATTGGAATTGAATTGGTCGTTTTATTCTTATTTGTCCTTTTACCCGTTTTCTATTTCTTAATAACAGATTTTAAGATTGCAGGATTTCTTGTGGTAGTATTTTTAATTCTATTTTTCATTTATCTCTTCACAAATACGTATTACCTTATCAATAAAAATTCGAATCAATTACTTGTAAAAAGTGGGATTTTAGTAAAAATTACAATTGACATTGATAAGATTAGAAAAATTAAACCATCCAAAAGTTTAATAAGTTCTCCTGCATTATCGCTTGATCGAATTGAAATCTTTTTTAATACATACGATTCGGTACTAATTTCTCCCAAAAACAGAGAAGATTTTATACGTCAATTAAAACATATTAATCCGACTATTGAGTTTGAATAAATACACAAACGCGAAGCTAAAGGCCTCGCGTTTGTTTATGTTATAAAATTAGTTTCTTCAACAAGTTCTGAATCTCAGCCATTGTCAAGGTGAACTTGTTTCAGCTTATCATTTTTGCATTATGTGATTCTGAAATAAATTCAGAATTATTATTCTTATTAAAATCCGAAATTAACACCAAATTGAAACATTTTACGATCGTCAAAAGTGTTTTTATCAAAATAATTTGAAAATTCTTTGCGAGCATAAATATTGACTGAATTAATTCTGAAAGTTAGTTGCGCACCGTAAACAAAAGGGTTCAGATTATAATCTTTTTTATCGCGTTGGCTAATATCATCACCTTTTACAATGTTATTGTTCGATAATTTTACACCACCATAAACATTTGCTGTAATTGCTAAATCTTTCTCTTTGTAATATGTAAAATCATCTACCGAAACCTTATTACCAAAGGTATATTGTAACCCTAAAGGTACAATTAAATAAGAACCTCTTAGCTTACTTTTATCCAATTTAGTTTCGCTATGTTGCAATGTTGTATTTCCATCCGCACCTCTTACAAATTTATAATCGTCATCCAAACGAGTTGTACGCCAAGAGAAAACCATACCTGATTTTAACGACCATGGACTAGCAGCGTTAAACTGTTTTGTATAAGTTAAACCTAATTCAAAATTATTTGCAAAACCTAAACGATCATCCAATTGTTCATCCTTTTTTTCTGTAAACCCCATGAATCCATAACCGATATAACCTGTTAGATTATGCGTTGCTCTGTGCTTCTTTTTTAAATCTTCTAAAGTTGGAATTTCATCTGTATCATTTCCATTCAAAATTGCAAAAGCAACTTGCTTTTTAATCAAATCATCTAAATCAAAATTTACTTTCTGGATTCTTTCATTAATAATTTCTGAAGAAGCTTCCGCTAACTGAATTTTAGTTTCATCTGCTTTTTCTTTCGTTATTTTACCTTCCGCAATATCTTTTTCTAATTGCTGGATTGCTGAATCTAATTTCGCTTTTTCTTCATTTACAATTTCTTTGATTTGCAACTGAAATTCGTCCATTTTTTCACGAACTTTAGGACTTACTTTATCTTGATCTCCTTTTTTATTAAAGTCAATTCCGATACTTTGTGCCAACATTGGTGTAGCAAAAAAGCACAGCATTCCTGCTACAATAATTTTCTTTATCATATGTAGTATTTTTTAATTAGTGAATGGATTATTTTTTATTCAGATCGATAACTGCAACTTTCGATTTCTGATTGTTTGATTCTTTTAAAGATTCTTTATTTTCGATAGAATACAACAACATATTTGGATCCACATAATTTCCTTTTTTCTTAGGATTTACTTTCACCGTATCTAAATTCGTTGCAATTTGATTCTGATTTGATTTTAATCCAGTTGCCAAATTCGGCACTTGTATAGGATTTGCAACTTTAGGTTGTTCTTGAATTATTTCTTTTGTTGGTTGGACTGCAATTTGAATATCAGATTCTGAATTTTCGCGTTTTAGAGATTCAACTTTAGTTTCAGCATCAGCTTTAGAATTTGAACTTTCTACCAATTGAACTTCATTTCCTGAATTGATTTTAGATTTATCTTCAACCGTTTCTTTAGTAGAAATTGTATCCTTTATCGCATTAAGATCATGAGATACAAATTCTGTATTTTGAGTTTTATTTTGAGTAAAAAATATCGTTGTACAAACAGCTAATCCGATAACCGTAGCTGCAATAGCCCACCATTTTGTCGTTGATTTTTGTAAAACAATTTCTTGTTGATTACCTAATCTGGCTTGAATGCGGTCAAAAGCATCGTGCGATGGTTCAATTTCCTTTTGATTAACTTCTGATTGTATATATTCTTTAAATTTCATTTTGAACTCTTTTTTGGGTTAGGATGATTTCTTTTAACTTGGCTTTTGCACGAAACAATTGTGTTTTACTTGATGAAACCGAAATATTCAAAACTTCTGCAATTTCTTGATGCGAATAATCTTCTAATATGTGAAGATTAAAAACTAATCTATACGCTTCTGGTAATTGCTGTAAAACCTCTTCTACATTAAACGTAAATTCTAATTCGTCTAATTCATCATCAATACCATCATAATCTGTTACTCTGGTATCGTCCAAATAAATCAAGGTTTTGTTTGATCGTAAAAAGGTTAAACATTCATTAACCATTATTCGGCGAATCCACCCTTCAAAGCTTCCCTTATTTTCAAATTTTTGAATGTGATTAAATATTTTACAAAATCCATTAATCATACAATCTTCCGCATAAAAGTTGTCAGAAATATAGCTTCTACAAACGGCTAGCATCTTTTTAGCGTGTAGATCGTATAATTCGCGTTGAGCTTTTTTATCATTTTTTTTTAACCTTTCGATTAAAAGCTCTTCCACTGATTTTTTAGATTTTATAAATAAATTCATGTGTGTAATTTGGGTCGCTTTATAAATAAGATGCAGCTTTTAAAAAAAGGTTACACTTACTATTGAAATTTTATTAAAAATAAAAAAAGTGACTCAGAATATCCGAGTCACTTAATAAAGATTAAACTATTTTATAATCTGAATATTTTACTTGTTTGTAATGATGTTGCCAAGTACATCAACAGTTTGATATAAAGTCCTATTATTTCTCGAATGAATCTTTATTTAATTCATAAAGAATTTTTAATCCTTTAATCGTGTGTAAGCGATCATCATGATGAATCTTATCTGAAAGTGGTTTATAGATTCCGCCTAAACCTCCAGTTGAAATCACCGTACAATCTGCACCTAATTCTTTGTTGATACGATCAATCATTCCTTCGACCATTGAAAGGTAACCAAACACCATTCCTGATTGCATACATGTTACCGTATCGCGACCTAAAACCGTACTCGGAGCCTTTAACTCGATTTCTGGTAACTGAGCAGTTTCTCCAACCAAAGAATTTAAAGCAGTGATAATTCCAGGCGCAATAATTACTCCTGTCACTTCCCCAACCTCATCAATTGCCAAGAAAGTTAGAGCTGTTCCGAAATCGATAACAATCTTTTTTCCCTCAATTCCTGAATGATGTGCAGAAACTGCATTGGCATACAAATCAGTTCCCATTTGTTTCGAATACTGAATGATTCCTCCTGGCGTATCACGATTTACAATCATCGGATTGAAACCATGGATTTTTTTCAACGCTATTTTAACATTCATTGTCAAAGGAGGAACAACAGATCCAATTACAATATCTGTAATCTCTTCTTTTTTGATCCCAAACGGTTCGTACATGTTACTAAACTTTGCAAAGAATTCGTATTCTGTACGTGCTGGTTTGGAATTAATTGTCCAAGTAACTACTGAATCGTCTGATTTAAAAACGGCAAAACGAATATTCGAATTGCCGATATTTACTGCTAATAACATTATTTGTTGTATACGTTATTTTTGTAATCTACGTCTGCTAAACGCTTTGTAGGATCAATTACAATTGTCTTAACAGCTTTAGAAGTTTTCACTTCATAAACTGGATTTGTCCAGAAAGCATCTGTTAAAACTGTACGTTTTACACCTTGGTATTCTACTAAATTTTCTACTGGTTTTTCTCCACGCATTTCACGTAATGGAATGTAGAATAACTCTTTTGTTCCGTCAGTATATTCAACTAAAACATCTAAAGGCATTGCAAAATCTGATTTATTTACAACGTTGAAACTGTTACCTTGAACATTCTCTATCGCGTAATCAATTTTACGGGTTGTATTGATGAATAAGTTGAAATACCATTTTAAATTAACTCCAGAAACTTCCTCCGCAACACGTTTAAAATCGTTTGGCGTTGGGTGTTTGAATTTCCATTGTTTGTAAAATTCTTGGAAAGTTTTATCTAAATTTTCGTTTCCGATAATATATCCTAATTGAATAGCTAACACTTGACCTTTGTAGTAAGCTTCTAAAGAATACGCATAGTTTGTGTTGTAATAATCAGCTAATAAACTTGCTGGTTCCTCTTTTCCTGATAATGCTAAATTAATGTAACCTTTGTATGCATCTAAATTTGGATTAGAAGCTAAAGTAGTCTGTTTTTCGAAAACTTGTAATGATGCTAAATTCTCAACATACGATGTAAATCCTTCATCAAACCACTCATCAACCGTTTCGTTGATTCCGAATAAATGTTGGTACCAAGAGTGAGCTGCTTCGTGGTAAATTACACCTACTAAAGAAGATAAACTTCTTTCTCCTGTAATTAAAGTAACTGTTCCGTATTCCATACCACCGTCACCACCTTGTACTACAGTGTACGTTGGCCAAGGGTAAGCACCGAATTTATCTGCTGCATAATCAAAAAATTCAGTTGTATAAGGCATTGCCTCTTTCCAAACTTTAGTAGTTTTTTCTCCTGGAATGTAAACTAAATAAACTTTTACACCACCTTTAGAAGTTCCTTCATCCACTACGAAGTTTTTGTCGGCTGCCCAAGCAAAATCGTGAATATTGTTTGCTTTAAACTTCCATGAAGCTCTACCGTTTTTCTCTACAATTTTTGCATTCGCATCATAACCTTTTACTTCTTTTGGATTTTGTAAAACTCCAGAAGCACCAATTACATAATCTTTACCAATGTTAATTGTAACATCAAAGTTTCCGAAAGGTGCGATAAATTCACGTCCTACATACTCATCTAAATGCCATCCGAACTCATCAAATTGAGCCATTTTTGGATACCATTGTGTCATCGAATATGCAACTCCTTCTTTTGAATTACGTCCCGAACGACGAATTTGTTCTGGTACTTGTGCTTCCCAAACCATATCAAATGTTGTTGATTTTCCTGGTTTAATAGGCGTTGCTAATGTTACTTCTAAGATTGTTCCGTCCACTTTGTAAGAAGTTGCCTTCCCGTTTTGAGTTAACGATTTAATCTTTTGATAACCCATATTATCTGGTCCTAAAGTCGCGATACGCGATTGCATTTTAGGGTTTTCTTTTGTTCCAATGTTTGAAACCATACGTTTATCTGGATCAGCAATATTTGCTAAACGGTAATCCATCATCGATTGTGGTTGAAACGCATTGAAGTATAAATGGAAATACACTTTATTCAAGCTTTGACCTGAATTGTTTGTATACTTCAACTTCATCTTACCATCGTATTGATATAAATCGTCTTTAATATCAATCGTCATTTTGTAATCTACCTTTTGTTGCCAATATCCTTTGCGTTGTCCAAAAACAAATTGAACTAAGAATAAGCAAAGAATTAATGTAAATTTTCTCATGTTAACTTATCTATAAACTTTAGTATTTCAAACATACAAAAAAAGCCCGGTATCCTCTTTCGATTCAACCGAGCTTTTTCACTTTATGGGTGAGAATTTAGTTGTTTTTAATTGTTACCACATTGGTGTTGCTAAAAATGAAGGCAAGATTCCAGGGAAAATTCCCATTACAATTAACACAATAATTCCGACAACTAATAATGCAGTTGTTAAACCATCTTGCGTTTTAATGTTAGATTGACCTTCTTTAAAGTACATATGAATAATCACTTTAAAATAGTAATACATTGACAATACCGCCATTACTAAAGCAATTACAATAATCACTAAGTTTTCAGCATTTGCTCCACCAATACTTAATGCCATAAATTTCGCAATAAAACCTCCTGTTAATGGAATTCCTGCTAGTGAAATTAATGCTACAGAAGTTGCAGCGGCTAAGAATGGATTGGCTTTTCCTAAACCAATTAAATCTTCGTATTTCTCTGCTTTTGTTTGTTGAATCGTATAGAAAATAATGAAATTCGCTACCGAATAAACAATTGTATAAAAGAATAACGCTTCTTTAGAAACTGAATTGACTTGGAATAAAACGAACAACATGAAACCAGCTTGAGCGATGGATGAATAAGCCATCATTTTCTTCACTGAATTTTGCGTTACCGCTCCGAAGTTTCCTAACACTAAAGTTAAAACGATAATTGTGCCTAATAAAACTCTTAAGTAGCCACTATATTCAGCATCTGCTGGGAATTGTTGCATCACTAAGATAAATCCTAAGAATGAACCTCCTTTCACAATTGTCGACATGTATGATGTGAAAACTGTCGGCGTTCCTGCATAGACATCTGGTGTCCACATGTGGAAAGGTGCAGCACCTACTTTAAAGCAGAACGAGAATATGATTAAAATCCATCCTAAGTAATAAATCATTTCAAAGTTTTGATCAAACTTGTCAATGTTTTCTACTAAAAATGTTCCTGTTGCTCCGTATAAAAATGTAATTCCTAATAATAAAAATCCAGTTGAAAAAGCTCCCATCAAGAAGTATTTTACAGAAGCCTCTGTACTTTTTAAACTTTCTTTGTTTGTTCCTGCAATGATGTACATCGGAATCGACATTAATTCAATCCCTAAGAACATTAAAACCAAATTATTGAATTGCCCTAAAACAGCAACTCCTGTGAAAGAGAAGAAGATCAGTGCGAAATATTCGCCAACGTGATTTCCAACTTTTCCAAATTGGTCTTTATTGATTAATAAATAGAATACTGCCAACGCAGCTAATCCTATGATAAATGATACTCCGTAAAGCGACTCTCCAATCATATTTGGGAATCTACCATCCAACATCTTGCATCCATTCAATTCGAATACTCCACCAATAATGATTGCGATAAACATTAAAGCTGAAATAAAAGTTAACGCACGACTGTTTTTGATGTAGAAACCACTAAACATTAAAATGATTCCTGAAAGTGCTGAGATTATAATCGTATTCATACTGTTTAATTCAAAAATGTTTAACGTGCGATAATTTCAAAGATTGGCGTTGGATAAATTCCTAAGAAAATCACGATAATAGCTACAACAGCTAAAACCAAGATTACTCCAGACGTATCTTTTGTACGGTCGTTCAAGTCGATATTCTTTACTTCACCGAATAAGATTGCTCCGGCTAATCGAAGCGTATAAACCGCTGAAAGGATAACTCCTAAACACGCAAATACTGCTAAGATTTTATTGTAACTAAATAAAGCATTCAACATCATAAACTCACCAATAAACGAACTTGTTAACGGTAAAGCCACATTTGCTAAACCAAAAATCATCAACAGAATTGCTAATGTTGGATTGGCTGTAGCTAAGCCTTTGATCGAATTGATGTCTTTTACGTTGTATTGACGCTCTAACACATCAACAATTAACCAAAGCCCTAAAACCACTAAACCGTGAGAGAACATTTGGAAGTAAGCACCTTGCGTTCCGATTTCGTTTCTTGTAAATAAAGCCACAAAAATTAACGCTAAATGCGCAATCGAACTATACGCAATAATCTTCTTGATGTTTTTTGTACTTAAAGCAATTAAAGAAGCATAGATTAAACCGAAAATTGCTACATATAAGAAGTAATCAAAAAGCTCAGAAATTGAAGGAAATAATCCTAAAAACCAATGAACCACTGCAAATAATCCCATTTTTGCCATCAATGCACTTAAAACAACTGTAACCGGAGTTGGCGAAGTTTTGTACGCTGTTGGTTGCCACGTGTGGAATGGGAAAATTGGAATTTTAATTACAAAAGCAATCAAGAATAATAACGCTAAGAATGTATTCGTTGAGAAATATGGCGTTGTTACTTGCTGTACATCTGTAATTAAAAATGAAACTGGTTTCAAGTTAAATCCGATATAGATGATTCCCGCTAACATAAACATCGATCCTAAAACTGTGTAAAGGAAGAAAGTCATATTCGCTTTAATCTTATCTGCACCTTTCCCCCAAATTCCGATTAAGAAATAGATAGGAATCAAGACGATTTCCCAAAAGAAATAGAATAAAATTAAATCGTTTGCTAAGAATACACCGTTCAATCCAGCTAATGCGATTAATAATAATCCGTAAAAACTGTTAGAATATTTTTGATCTGATGAACCAATGTAAATGAATAAAGCAGCATAAACCAGATTCGATAATAACAACATCAAACCACCTAAACCTGTTCCGTCTAAGGCGATGTATGTTTTTACATTATTAAACGAAAACCAGTCGGCTTGATACGCCATTTCTTTTCCGTTACAAGACAAGTAAAAGAATAAAGCTACCAATGCACCGCTCACTAATGCTCCTAACCACTTTTGTGGTTTTTGTCCATTCATAAGGAGCATAAAAACACCTACGATGAATGGGAATATGATAAATAAAGGTAAAAGCATTTCTGTCTATTTTATAAAATAATCAATGAAAAATATTCCGATACCTAATGTTACACCAACGATAATCATTAAGATATAGAAACCTACATTTCCGTTTTGTAGCGCACGAACACGTTGCGAAGCACGAGCTGAAAAAGTTCCAACTCCACCTACTAAAGCAACTAATCCTGCTTTCTCTACATATTTCTTTAAAACATCACCGATTTCAGTGATTGGCTTTACAATTGCGCCATCGTATACCTCATCGATATACCATTTGTTCGCAAAGAATTTCGCCAAACCTGTCGCTTCACCTTCCTCAACATTGCTGCTGAATTTTTTCACGGCAACTAAAATTGCTGCGATAACACATACAAATAATGCAATCATCATGATCCATTCTGTTGAATTTGCTACATGATGCGCTTCCCCAACATTTACTACCCCACTTAAGAAGGTTTGTAATTTGTGTCCGTCTTGCATGAACAATGCTGGAATTCCGATGTAACCAGCAACAACAGATAAAACTGCTAAGATGATTAATGGAATCGTCATTGGAGCTGGACTTTCGTATGGATGAGCTTCTTTGTTTCTTAACTCACCTAAGAAAGTCATTGCATATAAACGGAACATATAGAATGCTGTCATTACAGAAACGATAAATCCTAAACCGTAAATCACAGGGTTAGAAATAAACATTCCTAATAACATTTCGTCCTTTGAGAAGAATCCTGATAAACCTGGAATACCTGCAATCGCTAAACATCCAACTAACATGGTAATGTGAGTGATTGGCATATATTTTTTCAGTCCACCCATCTTCGTCATATCTTGTTCGTGATGCATTCCGTGAATCACAGAACCTGCACCTAAGAATAATAACGCTTTGAAGAACGCGTGCGTCATTACGTGGAAAACGGCTGCGATATAAGCACCAGAACCAATTGCTGCGAACATTAAACCTAACTGAGAAACTGTTGAATAAGCCAACACTTTCTTGATGTCGTTTTGTTGCATCGCGATTGAAGCTGTGATTAAAGCAGTTGCCATTCCGACATATTGAATAATTTCTAATGTAAATGGTGCTAAAGCAAATAACTCATTGCAACGTGTAATCATAAAGATACCTGCTGTAACCATCGTTGCTGCGTGAATTAAGGCAGAAACTGGTGTTGGTCCGGCCATCGCATCTGGTAACCACGTGAATAATGGTAATTGTGCTGATTTACCTGTTGCTGCTAAGAACAACAATAATGTAATACCTACAATTGTTCCTGAAGCAATTGCTTTAGAATTTTCGCCTAATTGCGCAAAAACAACTTCGTATTCTAACGTTCCGAATTGGTTAAAAATCCAAAACATCGCTAATAAGAAACCAACATCACCAATACGGTTCATAATGAAGGCTTTCTTCGCTGCTTTTACATAATCTGGATTTGTGTACCAAAATCCAATCAATAAGAATGAACATAATCCTACACCTTCCCATCCGATAAACATAATGAAGAAGTTGTTCCCCATTACCAATAACAACATAAAGAAGATGAACAAGTTTAAGTAAGCAAAGAATTTCCCGAATCCTTTGTCTTCACTCATATACGCTGTACTGTAAAGGTGGATTAAAAATCCAACTCCAGTAATAATCAATAAGAATAAACTTGTTAATGCATCAATCTGAAAAGCAAATGGCACTTTGATTGTTGGTAAGTTGATGATATCAAAATACTTTACAATAATTGGTGCTGCATCCGCGCCAGAAGGTACATTCATAAAAACGACAACAGACAAGATAAAACTTGTTAAAACTGCTGCGCTTCCGATAAATCCAACTAAAGAGTTAGATAAAACTTTTCGTCCTAAACCGTTAATTAAAAATCCAATGAATGGAATTAACGGGATTAACCATAAATAACTTTCCATTCTATTATCCTTTTAAACGTTTTAAAACATTAATATCTACACTATACACTTTACGGAATAATAAGATAATTACCGATAAACCAACGGCAACCTCAGCAGCGGCAACAACCATAATAAAGAATACTAAAAGTTGTGCATCTGTTCCGTTTTGTAACTCAGGATTTTTCATGTAGTGCATTTTAGAGAATGCCACTAACAATAAATTGACTGAGTTTAGCATTAATTCGATACACATAAAAATGATGATTGCGTTACGACGAATCGCCACACCTGTCATTCCTATCGCGAAAAGAACTAATGATAATATTATATAATAACTAATTGGTAACATTTTGTACTTCGATTTTTAATTATTAATTCACTAATTCATCGTCTTTTTTCGACAAGATGACTGCTCCAATCATCGCTGAAATAAAAAGAATACTACTTAATTCGAATGGCAAAACATATTCTGAGTATAACAACGTTCCAAGGTTGTTGATTAAACCAACTTCTCCTTCGAATAATTGTACTCCTTGCTTCGTTGCTTCTGGCTGACCAATTAAAATTCCTGCTGTTAACGCGACAAATAAAAGACTCGTTAAACTAGCTGCTAATAATTTGGTTGCTTTTCCAAACGTTTTCTTTTCCTCGTTCAAGTTCATTAACATCACTACGAATAAGAACAGTACCATAATTGCACCGGCGTAAACGATAATATTAACAATAGCCAAGAACTGCGCATTCAGTAAAATGTAATGTCCACTGATGCAAAAAAAAGTAATGATTAAGTATAAAATAGAATGCACAGCACTTTTACTGAACACCATTAATAACGCACTCAACACTGTTAAGCCCGATAAAACGTAAAATAAAATTTCTGTTATTTCCATTATTTCGTTGCTTTTGGGTGAGGAATTAATAAATCTTCTTTTGTATAAATGAAGTTTTTACGATCATAACTTGCTGGCGCTACTGTTTGAGATAAATAAACCGCATCCTTCGGACAAGCTTCTTCACAGAATCCACAGAAAATACATCTCAACATATTGATTTCGTATTTTGCTGCATACTTTTCCTCGCGGTATTTATTTTCTTCACCTGGTAAACGTTCAGCCGCTTCCATCGTAATCGCTTCCGCTGGACACGCTAAGGCACAAAGTCCACAAGCTGTACAGTTTTCACGACCTTCTTCATCTCTATTTAAAACGTGTAATCCTCTAAACACAGGACTAAACGGTCTTTTCTCTTCTGGATAATTGATTGTTGCTTTCTTCATAAAGAAGTGCTTCAACGTAATCATCAATCCTTTTACGATTGCGATTAAATAGATGCTTTCCCAAAAATTCATTGGTTTGCGGTCTATCTCTTTCGCTCTATTTGTAAGTTTTTCCATTTTTGTTGAGGTTTTGATGATTAATTATTCATTAATAAAATTACTAATCCAGTGATCAACATATTAATTAAAGCCAATGGCAATAATTTTTTCCAACCTAAATCCATTAACTGATCGTAACGGAAACGAGGAATTGTCCATCTTACCCACATATAGAAAAAGATGAAGAAACATGCTTTTCCAAATAATGTAGCAAAATGTAAGATTGCTAACCAGTTTGCACCAATTGTTTCTCCTAAAGCCACATCATTTACAAATGGAATATCATATCCACCAAAATAAATCGTTGCGATAATTGTTGAACTGATGAACATATTGATGTACTCGGCAAATAAGAAGAATCCCATTTTCATTGATGAGTATTCTGAGTGATAACCTCCGATTAACTCATTCTCTGCCTCTGGTAAATCAAAAGGTGTACGATTCGTTTCAGCGAATGAACAGATTAAGAAGATTAAGAATCCTAAAGGTTGTAAAATCACAAACCAGAAACCATCTTGTTGTTGAGCTACAATATCACTTAATTTTAATGATCCTGTAAACATCAAGATTGTAATCAATACTAATCCCATTGGTAACTCGTAAGAGATAATTTGTGACGCTGCACGTAATCCTCCCATTAACGAGTATTTGTTGTTCGATGCCCAAGCTCCTAACATAATTCCATACACTCCTAAACTTAATACACCTAAAATGTATAAGAATCCGATGTTGATGTCTGCAATTTGTGGAACCACGATGCGATCTCCAATCTCAAAAGGTGTTGACCAAGGAATAACTGCACCCGTCATACAAGCAACAATCATTGCCAGAGCTGGACCTAAGATGAATAAGAATTTATTTGCATCTTTTGGTGTGATTTCCTCTTTCGAGAATAATTTTAAACCGTCGGCTAAAGGTTGTAATAAACCAAAAATACCGGCACGGTTCGGACCTAAACGGTCTTGTAAGAAAGCAGCAACTTTACGTTCTGCCCAAGTAGAATAAGCTGCAACAGCTAGCGAGAAACCAATCATAACGCCAACTAAAGCTAACTTTTCTAAAACAAAAGCAATTTGTTCTTCCGTCATTTGTGTTAATTTAATTTACGTATGATTAATCTTTATAGTCGTTACTTGTTGCTGGACCATGAATTTTAGAAATATCACGATCTGGCTCATTCACTTCCGAAACATTATGAATGTCTAACAAGATTTTTGGATCTCGTTTAACAACTTTCGGGAATGTTTCTTCTGGTTGAATTTTATTCGCTGTATAATGTCCTTGTCGAATCACCGAAGTTTTCGATACCTCTGCTGGTTTTTCTAATGTCCAATCGTTAATATCTTTCTTATCGAAACGACATGTATTACAAATCCAATCTTCCACCTCGTTCCATTGATTCTTGCGAGCTGTTACACGGAAAACTTCATTTCCACGGAACCAAATCTGAGCTTTACCCGAACAAGTTGGACAATCGCGATGTGCATCAACCGGTTTTAAGAACCACACACGATTCTTGAAACGGAAAGTTTTATCTGTTAATGCCCCAACTGGACAAACATCAATGATATTTCCGATGAATTCGTTGTCTAATGCTTTATGAATATGTGTTGAAATTTCTGCGTGATCTCCTCTGTTCATTACACCGTGCTCACGACAACCTGTAATTTGGTCGGCTGTTTTTACACAACGGTAACAAAGAATACAACGATTCATATTCAACTCGATGTTTGGACCTAAATCTTCTTTTGGAAACGTACGACGATCAAATTCGTAACGTGTTGCTTCTGCACCGTGTTCATAGCTTAAATCTTGTAATTTACACTCACCTGCCTGATCACAAACTGGACAATCTAACGGGTGATTGATTAACAACATTTCAACGATACCTTTACGCGCTTCAACAACTTTTTCAGAAGTTTTGTTTCCGACAACCATTCCGTCCATCACCGTTGTACGACACGATGGAACTAATTTTGGCATCGGACGTGGATCAGCCTCGCTTCCTTTCGAAACTTCAACCAAACACGTTCTACAGTTTCCACCAGTGTTTTCTAATTTTTCGTAGTAACACATCGCTGGCGGAGCAATTTCTTTACCAAGCATACGAGCGGCCTGAAGGATCGTCGTACCCGCAGGAACTTCGACCGTTTGGTCATCTATGGTAACTTTAAATAATGGAGTTTCTTCTGCCATCTTCGTATTAATTTGTGGTTTGAATTATTTCTCTCGGTTTACCATAATTTGCTAAACCATAATTACGAACTAAACATTCAGGATTATCAATGTGCCATTCGAACTCATCACGGAAGTGACGAATTGCTGCTGCAACTGGCCAAGCCGCTGCATCTCCTAATGGACAAATTGTGTTTCCTTCGATTTTACGTTGAACATCCCATAACAAATCGATATCAGACATTTTTCCTTGTCCTTCGTGGATTCGTTTTAAGATTTTTTCCATCCAACCTGTTCCTTCACGACAAGGCGAACATTGTCCACACGATTCGTGACGATAGAAACGAGCCAATGTATAAGTATGATAAACAATATCTTGATCTTCATCTAAGACGATAAATCCTCCAGAACCTAACATTGTTCCGGTTTGGAATCCACCTTCTGATAAACTTTCGTAGTTCATTAATCGAGGTGAACCATCCGAAGTTGTTAACAATAAAGTTGCAGGAACAATCGGCACAGAACTTCCTCCAGGAATACACGCTTTTAGACGTTTTCCATTGGCAATTCCGCCACAATATTCTTCTGAAAAGATGAACTCTTCCACCGATAAATCAAAATCAATTTCGTAAACACCTGGTTTGTTAATATTCCCACAAGCTGAAATTAATTTAGTTCCTGTTGAACGTCCAACACCTCTTTCTGAATAGGCTTGTCCTCCAATCTCGATAATTGGAACAACTGCAGAGATCGTTTCAACATTGTTCACTACTGTTGGTCTTCCCCATAATCCTTTAACAGCTGGGAAAGGTGGTTTTAAACGAGGATTTCCACGCTTACCTTCCAAAGATTCTAATAATGCAGTTTCTTCTCCACAGATGTAAGCTCCACCTCCACGTTGAACCACGATTTCTAAATCGTAACCAGAACCTTGGATGTTTTGTCCTAACCAACCTGCTTCTTTTGCTTCTGCAATGGCTTCTTCTAATATTTCAGCAACCCAAGCGTATTCGCCACGGATGTAGATAAAAGAAGTATTTGAACCTAAACAATACGATGAAATTAAAATTCCTTCAAGTAATAAATGAGGAATATATTCCATTAAGAAACGGTCTTTGAATGTTCCTGGTTCAGATTCGTCAGCATTAACCACCAAATGTCTTGGAACACCTTCTGGTTTTGCTAAGAAACTCCATTTCATTCCCGTTGGGAATCCAGCTCCTCCACGACCACGTAATCCTGAAGTTTTAACTTCTTCTAAGATTTCGTCCGTTGTCATTTTTAATGCTTTAGCAGCATTAGCATAACCGCCGTTTTCGAAGTATGTTTTAAAATATCGAATCCCTGGAACATCAATATTTTTCAATAATAACTTTTGTCCCATTAGGCTAATTTTTTCAATTCTTCTAACAATTCATCCACCTTTTCTATCGTCAAATTCTCACGATAGGTTTTACCCAATTGCATCATTGGTGCATATCCACAAGCGCCTAAACATTCAGCTGGCTTTAACGTGAATAATCCGTCGGCAGAAGTTCCACCTTCGGTAATATCAAGTTTAGTTTTGATGTGCTCGATAATTTTGTCCGAACCACGTAACATACAAGGTCCTGTTTGACAAACTTCTAAAACAAATTTCCCAACTGGTTTTAAATTAAACATCGTATAGAAAGATGCTACTTCGTACACCTCAACTGGTAAAATTTGTAAAATCTGAGCGACATAATCTAAATGAGGCGTATCTAACCAACCTCCAAACTCTTCTTGTGCAACGTGTAAAATAGGAAGCAACGCACTTTTTTGTTTTCCTTCTGGATAACGTGCGATAATTTCATCAACTTTTCGTTGTGTTTTCTCTGAAAACTGAATACTCATTTTCTTAGTAGTTTTAGTTACGCATCAAGTTCACCAGCAATCAAGTTCAAACTACTCATCGTAATGATGGCATCTGAAATCATTGAACCTGTGATTAATTCTGGATACGCTTGATAATAAATGAAACAAGGACGGCGGAAATGTAAACGATAAGGTGAACGACCTCCGTCTGAAATTAAATAGAATCCTAATTCACCATTCGCAGCTTCGATGGAATGATAAATTTCGCCTACAGGCATTTCTACCTCTCCCATAATAATTTTGAAGTGATAGATTAAGGCTTCCATTTTGGTATAAACGTCCTTTTTCAGTGGTAAATAATATTCTGGTGCATCAGCATGATGAACAGTTGCCTCTTCACCTTCTAATGCATTAATTTTTTCTAAAGCTTGTTCGATAATGCGAAGTGATTGTCTCATTTCAGCATTACGAACCATAAAACGATCGTAACAATCCCCCGTTTTACCAATTGGTATATCAAAATCGAATTCTTCGTAACGGCAATATGGTTTTGCAACGCGTACATCATAATCAACACCTGCCGCACGTAAATTTGGCCCTGTAAAACCGTAGCTTAAAGCACGTTCTGCTGATATTCCACCAACGCCTTGTGTACGATCCATAAAGATTCGGTTACGCACAAAAAGGTTTTCAAACTCAGTTAAAACATCTGGAAATTCTTTTACAAAACGATCAATTTTTTGCCAAGCTACATCAGAGAAATCACGTTCGAATCCACCGATACGTCCGATATTAGTTGTTAAACGAGAACCACCAATTTCTTCGTAGATTTCGTAAATTAATTCACGGTACTTCATCATATAAAGGAATCCTGTAAAAGCTCCAGAATCAACTCCCATAATTGATGAACATACAATATGATCGGCGATACGCGCTAATTCCATAACAAGCACACGCATATAAGATACACGTTTAGGAATTTCAATTCCTAAGAATTTTTCTACTGTTAAGTGCCATCCTAAATTATTTAATGGCGCTGAACAATAATTTAAACGGTCTGTTAATGGTGTGATTTGATATAACGGACGACGTTCTGCAATTTTTTCGAATGCACGGTGAATATAACCTACAGTTGGAACTGCAGATTTGATAATTTCACCATCAATCTCTAATATATTTTGGAAAACCCCATGCGTTGCTGGGTGAGTTGGTCCTAGATTAAGTGTAATTGTACTTTTCTCTAAAGATCCGTCAGGAAGTTCTATTGTTCCTCTTTTTTCCTTTTTTTCTTTAATTTTTCCCATTACTCAATTAAGATTTAACGTTAAAATGTCCAAAATTGAAATCGCCACCACGACCAAACATTTCGTCATCTTTGTCTTTACGTGTTTGATCTTCTAAAGGATATTCTTTACGTAATGGGTGATAATCCATTTCATCTACATTCATTACACGAATCAGATTTGGATGTCCTAAAAATTCTACACCATAAAAATCGAAACATTCGCGCTCTAACCAGTTCGCTGTTTCAAAAATCTTAGTTGCCGTAAAAATTTTTGGTTCTGAAATAGGCAATGCAAATTTTAATCGCACATAAACATTCTTATACATATTATATAATAAGTATGTTACGACTAATTCTTCATTGGTATTATTCGGGTAATGAATGGCAGTTAAATCTGTTAAAAATTTAAACCCTAATTGCTCATCATCCACAAGATGTTGAATGATTTTTAAGTTATAATCTTTATCAGCGTGAATAATTAAGATTCCGTGTTGTTCTTCCCAACCGTAAATATGTTCTTGGAATTTGTGAACTAAACGGTCTTTAATAAAACTATTTTCCATCGCGTTTATGTTCTTATTTGATTCCGTAACTAGCTAATAATTCTTGGTATTCTGGACTACTACGACGTCTTACACTTTCCGTTTCAACTAAATCTTGAATACGCATAATTCCGTCGATAATCGCTTCCGGACGTGGTGGACAACCTGGCACGTAAACATCTACTGGAATTACTTCATCAATTCCTTGTAAAACTGAATATGTATCGAAAACTCCTCCCGAACTTGCACAAGCACCAACCGCAATAACCCAACGAGGTTCTGCCATTTGGATATAAACTTGTTTAAGCACAGGCGCCATTTTCTTAGAGATTGTACCCATTACCATTAACAAGTCGCACTGACGAGGTGTAAAGGCTAAACGCTCAGATCCGAAACGTGCTAAATCGTATGTTGAACCCATTGTCGCCATGAATTCAATCCCACAACAACTTGTCGCAAAAGGCAATGGCCAAATCGAATTTTTACGAGCCAATCCAACTACTTTAGATAATTGCATTGCCATAAACCCTTCGCCCTGATGTCCTTCTGGCGCATCTACAACTTTTACGTTTGTATTATGCGTTACAGGTCTTTTATTATGTATCATTTTGTGTTTTTTTTAGAAGTAAAACAGAAGATTATTTTTCCCAGTTTAATGCACCTTTTTTACGAGCATAAGCGTACATTACAAAGAATAAACCTACGAATGTTACAACTGCTGCAAATCCTTCCCAACCTAATTCTTTAAAGTTTGCCGCATACGGATAAAAGAAAATCACCTCTACATCAAATAAGACGAATAAAATCGCAACTAAGAAGTATTTAATCGCGAATGGTTGGCGAGCATTTCCTTGTTTTTCAATTCCAGATTCGAAGTTCTCTAACTTTTCGTCGGTCTTACGAGAAGGTCCTAAAAAATGTGTAGCAACGATTGTAATTGCAACAAATGCGAATGCACAGATGAATAAGATTAAAATTGGAAGATAATTATATGATGTTTCCATAACAGAACTATTTTTTTGTGGTTTTTGAGTGCTAAAAATAATAATATTTATCCTAAATTAAATCATTAAGACATTTTGCATCAAATAGTTAAATTCTTATTAAGATAAATATCAATATATTTTATCCGTAACAGACATTACGGTTATTGAAAAAAAAAAGAGCAAAACCGAAGTAATGCTCTTTCATTCAAATTCAATATTTTATAAAATTTGTAAGTTTTTTTTAACTATTTATTAAATTATTTAAGTATTCTAATGCTTGTTTCACATTTTTCACATTCTCAAACCTCAATAACAAAGTCGGATACTCCTCACCATTTTTAGGCGGTTTTTCTTTAAAACTAATATTTTTAGAGTTTGATTGCACGTTATTTAAAACCAGTCTAAATTCATCTGATTGATAAAATTCTGATTGAGGTTTACTTATAAAATAACATAACATAGAACCCTTTTTCAATACAACCTTTTCAAAACCTAATTTTTTCGAAACCCATTTTAATTCTACTGATAAAAGTAAATTCTCTGCTTCTTTTGGCAACTCACCAAAACGATCAATTAAATTAGATCTAAACTTTTCTAAAACTTGCCTATCCTCAACATCTGCTAATTCTTTGTAAAGAATTAAACGTTCTTCTGAACTTTCTATATATTCATCAGGTAATTGAACTGGCAAATCTGTATCTATCTGAACTTCTTTTACATATTCGACTACTTGACCATTACGCTCTTCTTCAAATAAATCTTTAAAATCAGTTTCTTTTAATTCTTCGATCGCTTCATTTAGAATTTTCTGATAAGTTTCAAACCCAATATCCATCATAAATCCGGTTTGTTCACCTCCTAAAAGATTACCAGCTCCACGAATTTCCAAATCTTTCATTGCGATATTAAATCCTGAACCTAAGTCCGAAAATTGTTCAATTGCTTGAAGTCTTTTACGAGCTTCATCCGTTAAAACAGAGATTGGAGGCGCAATAAGATAACAAAATGCTTTACGGTTACTACGACCTACACGACCACGCATTTGATGTAAATCTGCTAAACCGAAATTTTGAGCATCATTAATTAATATTGTATTTGCGTTTGGTACATCTAAACCTGATTCGATAATCGTAGTGGAAACGAAAACGTCATAACGACCATCAATAAAATCTAAAAGAACCGCTTCTAATTCTTTTCCGTCCATTTGCCCGTGACCTGTTGCTACGCGAGCATCCGGAACTAATCGTTGTACCATTCCGGCAATATCTTTTAACGATTGTACACGATTATGAATGATATATACTTGTCCTCCACGCTGCATTTCGTACATGATTGCATCACGGAAAACTTCTTCATTAAAACCGACCAATTGTGTTTCGACAGGTTGACGATTAGGTGGAGGCGTTTTAATTACAGATAAATCACGAGCCGCCATCAATGAGAATTGAAGTGTACGAGGAATTGGCGTAGCCGTAAGTGTTAACGTATCAATATTTTCTCGTAAAGTTTTTAATTTATCTTTAACTGCGACACCAAATTTATGCTCTTCATCAACAATCAATAATCCTAAATCTTTATATTCTAATTTTGAATTAACTAATTGATGAGTACCAATGACAATATCAACTTGTCCCGATTTTAATCCCTCTAATGTATCTTTTTTCTTTTTTCCTGTAACAAAACGATTTAGGTAAGCCACTTTTACAGGCAAATCTTTCAAACGCTCTGAAAATGTTTTATAATGTTGGAACGCAAGAATTGTTGTAGGAACCAAAACTGCAACTTGTTTTCCATCGACTGCTGCTTTTAATGCGGCACGGATCGCAACCTCAGTTTTTCCAAACCCTACATCACCACAAACCAATCGGTCCATTGGACGATCAGATTCCATATCAGCTTTAACATCTTGTGTCGCTTTGAACTGATCTGGTGTATCTTCATAAATAAACGAAGCTTCTAACTCGGTCTGTAAATAGGTATCTGGTGAAAAAGCAAACCCTTTACGAGTACGGCGTTTTGCGTATAATTTAATCAAATCGAAAGCAATTTCTTTTACTTTTGCTTTCGTTTTATTCTTCAGGTTTTTCCATGCAGGAGAACCTAATTTAGAAATTTTTGGTTCGGCACCGTCTTTACCACGAAACTTTGCAATTTTGTGTAAAGAATGAATATTGACGTATAAAATATCGTTGTTTTGATAAATTAATTTGATCGATTCTTGCCTTGTTCCATTATTATCAACAGTTACTAAACCAGCAAATTTCCCAACTCCATAATCAATATGTGTTACAAAATCTCCGACTTGTAACGTGTTGATTTCTTTTAATGTGATGGATTCTTTTTTAGAGAAAGACGAACGAACATTGTATTTATAATAACGTTCGAAAATCTGATGATCTGTAAAACAAGTAATCTTCAACTCTTCATCGACAAAACCTTGATATAACGAGCCTAAAACCGGAATATAAGAAACATCCTTTCCTATATCGTCAAAGATTTCTTCAAAACGCTTGATCTGTGTTTCATTTGAACATAATAAAGCATTACGAAATCCATTTTCCTTTCGCTCATTTAAATCATCAATTAATAATTCGAATTGTTTGTTAAAAGACGGTTGTGGCTTAAAAGGAGAATCTAATGTTTCTACGGTTTCGAAATACGATTTATTTGATAATTCAATCACACCGAAATTCACCAATTGATGTAAAAAACCATTCTGATCCAAGAATAAATCTTTAGGTTCAGCACGTTTAATTTCAGATTTTAAATTAACATAAATTTCTTCTGCTTTCTCGAAGTTCTTTTTAATCTGATTAGAAACAACATCGATATTTTTTGTGATAAACAATGAATCTTTCGGAATGTATTCCAAAAAGCTTTCTCGTTTTTCATCGATTGCTTTATTCTCTAAGTTTGGAATAATTGTGATTTCTTTTGTAGTAGCAATTGAAAGTTGAGAATCGATATCGAATGTACGAATGGTTTCCACTTCATCCCCAAAAAGAGAAATACGGTAAGGATGTTCACCCGAATAAGAGAAAACATCTATAATTCCTCCACGAATAGAAAACTCTCCTGGTTCTGATACGAAATCAACCTTATTGAAATTGTACTCGAATAACATTTCAGAAATGAATTCAATTCCAAGTTCAGATCCAACTTTAACTTTTAACGTATTCGCCGATAAAGCTGTTTTTGTCACTACTTTCTCCAGTAATGCATCGCTATAAGTAACTATAATTTTCGGTTTCTTATTGGCTAAAGCATTTAATACTTCTGTACGAATTACTACGTTTGCATTCTGAATTTCTTCTATTTCATAAGGTCTGCGATACGAACTCGGAAAAAATAAAACTTCCTCTTTAGAAAATAGAGATTCTAAATCATTCAAATAATACGCAGCTTCCTCTTTATCATCTAAAAGTAAAAAAATAGGACGTGGTAAACGCTGATAAAGTTGTGCAGTTAATAGACTTAATCCAGAGCCTAAAAAGCCTTTTATATTTAACTTTTGTTGTGGATTATTCTTAAAATTAGCAATAAGCTTCTGTACGAATTCTGATGAATCGTATAAGCTTAGGACATTATGAATTGTTTTTTGTTCCAAAGTAGAACAAATATAATGAAACTATATTTTTTGTGTGCAAGTTTGATAATTAGCAAATTGTTAAAAAAAAAGAAGTCCTAAGACCTCTTTTAATTTTATTTTACTGAATCAACTTTTATCGTATCTACGGTAGCAGCTTTTTCTTTAATATCGTAAGAATATGCAACCACTTTCGGATGTTTTTTTATCGATTTAATTTTAAATGTTTCTGTACCAATTCCATTCTCATATTCAACATCGTATGTCGATACATAAACCACTTGTCCGTTGTCATCTTCTTCTTTAATATCCTTTAAGTTGAAGATATCTATTTTACCAAATTTCCCTTGTGCTTCTTTCACTTGCGCTTCTGTAATACCCTCCAATACATAAGGCAAAGAATCCTTTATAGTTTCACGATATTTAAAAACATCTAACGCAGGACGTTCAATCTGATATTTTTGTAATTCACCTTTCTTCTTTCCTCCACAAGATGTGAAAACAAAAGCAGAAATAGCAACCAATCCTAATAATAATTTATTAAAACTCATAATTGTTAATTTTTTTGTGTTTTGATACAGACTAATATAATCATTTTTTTAATAATTTATGATTTATTTAACTAAAATTCAATTCATTAAAAAAAGCGCATCATTACTGATACGCTTGTTATATTAGTTAAATTTATTGCGATTAAATCTCAACTTTCACATAAAAACCTTCGTGTCCACGAACGTTGAAAACAGAATTATCTTCAAAAATTAAATACTGTCCTTTAATTCCTTTTAAAACCCCTTCAATAACAGACGTTTTTTTCAAATTCGTTGATTTCACTTTTTCAGGATATTCCAAAACTGGATAATCTAATTTATAAACTTCTGGCTCATCAACTAAAAATTGACGAAAATCTGGATTTACATTTTCTTTTACAATTTCGAATTGTTCATACAGATTAATTTCAGGCACATCATTTTTTAACATGCGTTGCCAATTGGTTTTATCAGCCATTACATCTTTCAAAGACACCTCAATCATACCTGCTTCATAACGATTATTTGTACGAGCGATTACAATTGCTTCAGAAGCACCTTGATCAATCCAACGTGTAGGAATCTGCGTTTCGCGAGTTACACCAACTTTAATACCTGATGAATTAGCTAAATAAACAATATGAGGTTGTAGTTCAAATTTTTGTTCCCAAGCCAAATCACGTTGTTCTATACCTAAATGTGCAGTTGATAATTCTGGACTTATGATGCTTGGATTAGCTTCAGGTAACGTAAAAAAACAGTTTTTACAGTATCCCATTTGATAAATTTCCTTATCATCACCACATCCTAAACATTCGTAATGATCAAAAGTAACCTTGATTTTCTTTCCTAAAACTCGATTCATTGTTACAAAATCGTGCTTAAAATCCCAGTAATATTTTATCGGATTTCCATTTTCAGTAATCATTTTACGAATTTGCCCTTCAAACTGCATATCTTATCAAAGTTTAATTAAATTTGTGAGTAAATCTACAAATTTTTTGAAGAATGGGATTAGTTAATAAGATCATGGAAATTATGATGCGCAGCCGTATGAATGCGATTGAAGATAGCATCAAAAATCCAGTTGGTACGCAAGAACGTGTCTTATTTGATAACATTAAAAAAGCAAAACATACTATATACGGACGTGAGTTTGGATTTAATGAAGCGAATACAATTCATAAATTTCAAAATCAAGTCCCAGCAGTTCATTACGAAGATTTTGAACCTTATATCGAGTTAGCTCGTAAAGGTGAAAAAGACGTTACATGGAACGGAAAAATTAAATGGTTTGCTAAATCTTCAGGTACAACAAATGCAAAAAGTAAATTTATTCCGATAAGTAATGAATCTTTAGAAGATTGTCATTATGCTGCCGGAAAAACTATGTTTGCTTTGTATTTGAACGCTAATCCTAATACTGAGATTTTCTTAAATAAAAACCTTCGTATTGGAGGAAGTAGTGAATTATTTCAAAAATACGATACTCGTTTTGGAGATTTATCAGCTATTTTGATTGATAATTTACCATTTTATGCAGAAATGAAAAACATACCGAATCGTGAGATTTCGTTGATGTCGGATTGGTCTCTAAAAATGGATGCAATTATCAATGCTACAAAAAATGAAAGTGTAGGTTCTTTAACAGGTGTTCCGTCTTGGATGTTGGTTGTTTTAAACAAAATGTTGGCAGACACTGGAAAAACAAACGTACATGAATTATGGCCAAATTTAGAAGTTTTCTTCCATGGTGGAATTAGCTTTACGCCGTATGCAGAAAATTATAACTTAATAACAGGTAAAAAAATAAATTACTTCGAATTATATAATGCATCAGAAGGATTCTTTGCAATACAAGATCAATTAATTGAAAAAGACATGTTGCTTTTATTGGATAATGGAATTTTTTATGAATTTGTTCCAATGGAAGAATTTGGTTCTGAAAACGCACGTTACTTGACGATTGGAGAAGTTGAAGTCGGAAAAAATTACGCCATGGTTATTACGACAAATGGTGGTTTATGGCGATACATTATTGGTGATACAATCAAATTTACATCTATAAATCCTCATCGAATCGTTGTTACTGGACGAACGAAACATCATATCAATGTTTTTGGGGAAGAGTTAATGATTGATAATGCGGAAACAGCTTTGAAACGTGCTTGTGATAAAACTAATGCTATTGTTTCAGAATATAGTGCCGGACCTATTTTTATGCAAGGAAAAGAAAAAGGTGCGCACGAATGGATTATTGAATTTGATCGTGAACCGTCTAACTTTGATGAATTTGTAACTATTTTAGATCAAAGCTTACAAGAAATTAATTCGGATTACGAAGCAAAACGATATAATAATATGACCCTGAATCCTCCAATTGTTCATCAAGCTAAACCAAAATTATTTATTGAATGGATGGCGTCTCGTGGAAAATTAGGAGGCCAAAATAAAGTCCCTCGATTATCTAATACAAGAGAATTCATCGAACCGTTGATTGCTTTAAACAAAACAAATTTTTAATATTATAAAAGCTAGGATAATTTCTAGCTTTTTCTTTTTAGTCAAAAGTTTTATTAAATCAATGAGTATTTATCAGAACATTAATGCAAATCAAAATTCGTAATAAAATATCGTAAATTTGTTCCGATGGAAAGAATCATATTAGGTATTGATCCTGGAACAAATGTCTTGGGTTATGGTTTGATAAAAGTGCAGGGAAACAAAATTTCGTTAATTGCTTTGGGTGAATTATTATTGAATAAATTACCAAATCAAGAAATGAAACTGAAACGTATATTTGAAAAAATTATTATGTTAATCGACGAATATCATCCCGACGAATTAGCCATCGAAGCACCTTTTTTAGGACAAAATGCACAATCAATGTTAAAATTAGGTCGCGCACAAGGTGTTTGTATTGCTGCTTGTTTATCAAGAGAAATTCCATCTACCGAATATGCACCAAAGAAAATAAAAATGGCAATTACCGGAAACGGAAACGCTTCTAAAGAACAAGTTGCTGCAATGTTGGTACATTTAGTTAATTTGAAAGAATTACCAAAACGTTTAGATGCAACAGATGGTTTGGCGGCAGCAGTTTGTCATTATTTGAATTCTGGAAACAAAATAACACAACAAAAATCTTATTCGGGTTGGGATTCGTTTGTAAAATCAAATCCTAATCGAACAAAGTAATATATTTGTAGTAAGATTTCATAACATACTATATTAGAATTAATTCTCTATGAAAAAGATATTTTTAATGGCTCTTGTAGCCTCTGCTATGATTACTTCTTGTAAAGATGAAGGGGCAGCAAATAACAATGCAATTACTGAAATTGTATCAGGAATTGAACAAAAACAGTATAAGTTAGGTGATAAAATCAACATCGATTTTTCGGCTTTAGAAGGAGTTGATAATGTAAGAATTACTATTGATGGAAAAGATGTTCCTAATGGATCTACCATAACAAATGAAGTTGTAGGATTAGGAAATCATTCTATTTTTATTGAATTCTTAAAAGGTACAGAAGTTAAAAATTCGAGAGAATTTACCTTTATCGTTTTTGGAAAAGAAGCAGCAGCTACTTGGTCATACGAATTGGTAAATACATACCCTCACGATAATAAATATTTTACACAAGGATTTTATTATAAAGATGGAAACATTTTTGAAGGAACTGGTTTGCGCAACGAAACATATTTGGCAAAATACAAATTGGGTGATGCTAAAGCAAGTAAAGAATATAAGGTTGTTGAAAATGTTTTTGGTGAAGGTATAACTGAATTGAATGGAAATATTTACCAATTAACTTGGCAGGATAGAGCAATTTTAAAATACGATCAAGATTTTAATAAACTGGATCAAATTAACATGCCTGGCGAAATCATGGAAGGTTGGGGAATTACAACAGTTGGCGATCAATTAGCTGTTTCCGAAGGTACTCAACGAATTCATTTTTTTGATGCTAATTTCAAATATCAACGCACTATTCAGGCCGTTGACAATCAAAATGTGTATTTAAAATTAAATGAGTTAGAGTATAAAGATGGTTTAATTTACGCGAATGTTTACGAATCGGGAACTATCTTGGCTATAGATCCAGCTTCAGGACAAGTAAAAGCTAAATTAGATTTAAGTGAGTTTAAAACGAAACAAACAGGTCCACAAGCTGATGTACTAAATGGAATTGCTTTTAAAGGCGATAATATGTTAGTAACAGGTAAGAAGTGGGATAATATATACGAGATTAAGATTAAGAAATAACATAAAAAGAAAGCCTTGCAATAGCAAGGCTTTCTTTTTACCACAAATAAAAATTCACACTGCAAATAGAATTCTTATTATTCAAAAATCATCTAAAAAATTATAAGTATTATTTTACGTTATTATTCCCAAAAGTGGTCATCCCAATTAGCATTTGTTGGTAATTGACCTAAAGCTTCGTTAATAGCTTTTAATTGTTTTTGAGTCGCTACATTTTCAATTTCTGGTAAGATATTTTTCTCTTCGAAACGAATATGTAAATCTAACTCTTCTTCTATATAAATTAAATTCTTCATCGGATTTGACCCGATTTTGAATAATCTTCTAATTCTTCTGTGCTCCTTTAAAGCTCGTTTTACTATATAATTATCCTCACTTAAAATTGTAAACAACAACTTCTCCTCTATTTCCATTTTCGGAAATAAAATATTTTCACCGTACCAATTAACATAAGCTACAATTCTCTCAATCTCAACATTTCGATCAATTCCTGTTCTAATATTCCAACAAAAAAACAAAGTTTTATGATGTTTAGAACATGCTTCATATACTGTCTGGTTAAGAGACGATGTAAAACTTAATTGATTTGAGCTTTGTATTTCGGTAAGTAGTTTCATAATTGGAATCTATTAATCGGATATTTTTGTCTTATTTAGTTTCAAATTTTTTTAATGTTTTAGAAATGCCAAACCATTATCAATGTCGTCAATTAAATCATTCATAGACGTCACTTCCAACATTTTTTGCAAATCTTTACGAACCATAAAAATTCGTTTATGTAAAGCACATGGTCTTGCTGCATCACATTCATTCAAACCTAATACACAGCTGTGGTATAACCCATCTCCGTCTATGGCTTTAATGATGTGTACTAATTTAATTTCTGTTAAAGATTTTGGATCCATTTCAAATCCTCCCATTTTTCCTTTGACAGAACTTATAATCCCATTCTTCACAAGTTCTTGTAAAATTTTAGCTGTATATGCTTCAGGCGAATTGACAGAAGCTGCAATTTGCTTCAAATTCACACGATTTCCACCGATAGATTCACGAGCGATAAAAATACTCGCCTTAATACCATATTCGCATGCTTTTGAAAACATTATACCTCTATTCTTGTTTAATTTTACTTTGCAAATATAATAAATTATTTAACTCGGACAAATTTATCTTTATTAAAAATATGAAAATAAAAAAACCACCTCGATTGAGGTGGTTTAAATTTATTTAAAGAGAAATATTAATCTTCATCTTCTTCTAAATCCGCATCTTTAACAGCGTTACGAGAAGTACGGATAGCAACAACTACTGCATTGTCTGGGTGAGCAAAAGAGTACTTTTCGTTCTTTAAAGACTCGATGTACATTTTGTGACCAATTCTCATTGGAGTAATGTCGATTTCGATTTCGTCTGGTAAATTAGCTGGAATAGCACGAACTTTAACTTTACGCATGTTGAAACGTAAAACCCCTCCGGCTACTAAACCACGAGCACGTCCTACTAAACGAACTGGAACTTCCATAGTAACTGGTTTGTTCTCGTCTAATTGGTAGAAATCAGCGTGGATGATACGATCTGTAACTGGGTGGAATTGGATATCTTGTAAGATAGCCTCAAACTTAGTTCCATCGTTTAATTCGATAGTAACTGTGTGAGCTTCTGGAGTATATACTAATCCTTTGAATGCTTTTTCATCTGCAGAAAATGCAACTGGCTCAGTTCCACCGTAAATCACACAAGGTACTTGTTCAGCATTACGTAAGGCACGTGTAGCAACTTTACCTACGTTTTCTCTTTTTACACCTTGAATTGTAATAGATTTCATAATAAAATTATATATAAAAATTAAAAATTTGTTTTTGTAACCAATTAGATAACAAAACGTTGACTAATTGATTTATTGCTATGTACTAGATGCATAACATCAGCAAAAAGCGGAGCGCAAGATAATACTTTTATTTTACTTACACTAGAATTTTTTAATGGAATACTATCAGTTACAGCAATTTCTGTTAACATTGAGTCTTGTAAACGCTCAAAAGCAGGTCCAGATAAAATTCCGTGAGTTGCGATTGCACGTACTGATAATGCGCCTTTAGACATAATTAGTTCAGCAGCTTTAGCTAAAGTTCCAGCTGTATCAATCATATCATCAACTAAGATTACATTTTTACCAACAACATCACCAATTAACATCATGCTATCCACATGATTTGCTTTTTTACGCTCTTTGTGGCAGATAACAATTTCCGCGTTTAAATGCTTAGCATAAGTATTTGCGCGTTTTGCTCCTCCCATATCAGGCGAAGCGATGCATAAATTATCTAAATTTAAACTATTGATATAATCTACGAATATTGTTGAAGCAAATAAATGGTCAACAGGAATTTCAAAAAATCCTTGGATTTGATCAGCATGTAAATCCATTGTCATTACACGAGTCGCACCGGCAGACATTAACATTTTCGCTACTAATTTAGCTCCGATTGGAACACGAGGAGCGTCTTTACGATCTTGACGCGCAAACCCGTAGTAAGGAATTACTGCTGTAATCGATTTTGCAGATGCACGTTTTGCAGCATCACACATTAATAATAACTCCATTAAGTTATCTGTTGGTTGATGTGTAGATCCAATTAAGAAAACGCGTGCACCACGAATTGGCTGTTCGAAAGCTGGAGTAAATTCTCCGTCGCTAAATTCAACGATTTTTAAATTACCTAATTCTTGACCATAATGGTCTGCAATTTTAGTGGCTAACTCATGTGAACCACGTGTAGAAAAAAGAAATGCTGATTGTTCCATTGTTTGTTTTGGGAATATTTGTGCAAAAATACTATTTTTATAGGATTTACGTTGTTAAAAAAAGTAAAATTTCCAATGAAATTAATCGGTTAATTCTGCTTAAAATATCTATTTTTAAACTGTTATAAATACTTCTACTTGAAAAAGAAGTTTTAATTAGACATTATATCAAAATTATTTTATGATATTTGTAAAAATCTTTTAATAAATCATTAAAAGTTAACAACAAACACATAGTCAAAATAACAGCCTAATTTATTAACTGTTATCTCTAAAAGAACCAAATGATAAGTAAAACTAAAAATAATTTACTTAAAAATTTACCTCGATGGGTGATATTGGTAATTGATTTAAATATTGTAGCCTTTACCTACATAATTAGTAACTTTATTATAAACAATTTCACTAATAATTTCAACCTGGTAAATGTATATTTAAAACTACCTATAGTTGTTACTGTATACGCTATATTATATTTACTTTTCGGGACCTACAAAGGTGTAATAAGACAAACAGGGTTAAAAGATGCCCAAAATGTATTTATAGCAAATATTTTATCCTTTTTTGTACTTTTAACTTTCTCTGTTTTTATTAGAAACACAATGGATTTGACAGATGAAACGGTTCATTTTTATCGTTTCTCTTATTCAATTTTATTCATCCACTCTTTTGTTGCAACTGTGGCAATGGTTTTTGCGAGGATTTCCTATAAATCAACATATGCCTATTATTTAGGGAATAATAAAAGAGGTAAAAAAGTAATCATTTACGGTGCAGGAGATTCTGGAGCAATTACATTAAATGCACTTGCAGCTGACCAAAAATCTGATGCTCAAGTATTATGTTTTATTGACGATGATCCTAAAAAATCTGGAAAAAAGATTAACCGATTAATGGTTCATCATTCATCAATTTTAACTGATGAATTTATCCAAAATAACCAAGTAGATGAAGTAATCATTTCTATCCAAAATATTTCAAAATCCCAATTATTAAAAATTTCAGAAAAATTAACTGAATATCCAATTAAGGTTAAAATTACTCCTGCAATTAATGATTGGATTAATGGAAATTATTCTACAAGACAGATTAAGCATTTAAAAATTGAAGATTTATTAGGTCGTGACTCAATCGAATTAAATAATCCGATCGTTGAAAATGAATTAGAAAATAAAACGATTTTAATTTCAGGAGCAGCAGGATCTATTGGTAGTGAAATTGCTCGTCAAGTGGCACGTAAAAATTTCAAAAAATTAATTTTATTAGATATTGCTGAATCAGCATTGTACGACGTGGAACAAAGCATGGTTTCTAACAAAAAAAATGATATTGAATATATCATTGGAAATGTAAGAGATTTAGATCGAATGAAAAATATTTTCGAGCTGCATAAACCTGATTATATCTACCATGCAGCAGCTTATAAACACGTTCCTTTAATGGAAAAATATCCCTACGAAGCGGTTAATACGAACGTAAGAGGAACTAAAATAATGGCAGATTTATCGCATGAATATAATGTTGAGAAATTTGTAATGGTTTCTACGGATAAAGCTGTTAATCCAACAAACGTAATGGGCGCAACAAAACGATGTGCTGAAATTTATGTTAGTTGTTTAAATGCGCTTTCAAATACCAATTTCATTGTGACTCGCTTTGGTAATGTCTTGGGTTCTAACGGATCTGTTATACCTTTATTTAAACGTCAATTAGAACAAGGTGGACCTTTAACAGTAACTCATCCTGAAATCACGCGTTATTTTATGACAATTCCGGAAGCTTGTCAATTGGTATTAGAAGCGGGGACAATGGGAAAAGGTGGTGAAATTTTCGTATTTGATATGGGCGAATCAATGAAAATAATTGATTTAGCTAAGCGAATGATTCGATTAAGTGGTTATAAATATCCACAAGAAATTGATATTAAAGTTATTGGACTAAGACCTGGTGAGAAAATTTTTGAAGAATTACTTGCTAGTGATGAAAACACAACCAAAACTCATCATGAAAAAATCATGATTGCAAAGGTTAATTATTCAAAATGTGAAAATACGTTTGAAAATATTTCAACACTTTGTTATTTTGCGAAAGAAACAGAGTATAATAGAGATAATATTGAACTTGTTCGAAAAATTAAACAAATCGTTCCTGAATTTAAATCTCAAAATTCTACCTTTGAAATTCTAGATCAACAAGCATGAAAATCAAATTAAAAAACATTCTATATCTAATTGTGTTTTCATTCATCATTTTTTCTTGTGCAAAAAGAGAAGATGTTGTCTATTTTAATGATGCGCAAACCATCAATACTTTTGTGCAAGAAAACGCACCTAAAATTCAGATTAACGATAAATTAAAAGTTAGCGTGTACGCTACTGATGCAACAACTACAGCTCCTTTTAATTTACAAAGTTCCTCTACAAACGATACGGAAGGTAAAACATATTTAGTAGACCAAAATGGTGCTATAGATATGCCTATTTTAGGAAAAGTTAATGTGAAAGGTTTGACTCGTATTGAGGCTCAAGATTTAATTCAAGAAAAAGTATCTTTTTATATCAAAAACACTTCTGTAAATGTATCATTTGCAGATTTTAAGATTACAATTTTAGGTGAAGTTAATAGTCCTGGAACTAAAGTTTTACCATCTGAGAAAGTTTCTATTATTGATGCAATTGGTTTAGCAGGAGATTTAAAAATTAATGGTGTAAGAAATAATATCATGGTAATTAGAAATACTGAAGGACAAGTTGAATCTCATCGTGTTGATTTAACATCTAAAGAAGTATTTAATTCACCTGTATATTATTTAGCTCAAAACGACGTAATTTACGTTGAACCAAACAAATCAGCAATACAAAATGCTTCAAGTACAAGAACTATAACAATTGCTGCAAGTATCATTGGATTAGTACTTTCAATTACAACTATCATCACTCGATTATAAAATGGAAAACAACAAAGAAATTGATTTTGGACAAAATTCAAATAGTTCATTTGATCTTCGTGAAATCATTTTTCCTTATTTAAAATATTGGTATTTATTTGCTATCGGATTAATCATCGCATTAGTTTGTGCAAATACCTACTTAAAATATGCGATTAGTACTTATGCTGTAAGCGCCAAAGTATTGGTTAATAGTAAAAATGCTAAAAATATTGAGTTAGCTGCTTTAAATAACAGCATGTTAAATAAAGAAGCAGATGCTGAATTAGCTGATCAAATAGAAATTATTAAATCTCGTCGAATCATCTCTCAAGTTGTTGACGCCAAAGATTTAAACATCTCTTATACACGAGTTGGTCGAATTAAAGAAATTGAAGTTTACGGTAAAAATTCCCCAATACAAGTTAAATTCATTAACCCTTTAACTTCAAATAGTGATAAACTTTACGGAAATTATAGAATTCGAATTCTATCGCCAACAAGTTTTGAATTAATTGATGAAATTGGTGGAACAAAAAAATATAATTTCGGTCAGAAGATTTACAATTCTACTGGCGATTTTATTATTTTACCAAATCCTGATAAAGATTTAAGAAGTGAAAATGGTTCTGAAATTATCATTCGATTTTCACCATTTATTTCAACAGTAAATTCATATAAAGGTAGAATTCAGATTTCTCCTTCAAGCGAAAATTCTCGTATTTTAAATTTAAGTTTAGTTGATAATGTTCCTAATCGTGCCATTGAATTTATTGACGAATTAGTTAATGTTTATAACGAAGATTTAAAAAGTGATGATGCGAAAATCACTGAATCAACATCTAAATTTATCAATGATCGTTTGGTTATTGTTACGAACGAATTACAAGGTGTTGACCGTAGTTTAGAGAGTTATAAAACATCAAATAAAATCACAGATTTAGAATCAGAAGCTAGTATTTTCTTAGGCGAATCTACACAAACTGAAAAACAAATTTTAGATTATAATACACAATTATCGTTAGTAGACTTTATGAATAAAGCGCTACAAACAAATCGTGATAATTTGTTGCCAACAAACATTGGGTTAACTGATGGTACTATCACTAGCACAATTAGTCAATACAACGACTTAATTTTAGCAAAAGAAGAAAAATTAAAGAATGTAACGGAGCATCATAATGATGTAAAAACGCTTCAAAAACAAATTAATGATGTAAAAATTAATTTAAAATCAAGTTTTAAATTATATCGTAATAATATTCAAACATCATTAAATTCATTACAATCAAAACAATCAAATCTTAACAATCGTATATCTAAAATACCTGCTCAAGAACGTGTCTTTAAAGACATTTCAAGACAGCAACAAATTGTAGAAGCTTTATATTTGTTTTTACTACAAAAGCGTGAAGAATCTGAAATTAAAGCAGCTTCTACACCAGAACATATAAAGATTGTTGACAGTGCTTACGGAAACGGAGGTGCGGTTTCTCCTAATTCTCGTATGATTTATATGGGATCTATTGCGTTAGGATTAGCCATACCATTTGCGTTTGTTTTCTTACGTCAATTATTAAATAATAAAGTACACACAAAAGAGGATTTAGAAAAAATTGTTGGAGCACCAGTTGCTGGTCAAATCCCGAATAGTAAGGTTAAAATTATTGAAAGAAATGATACTTCTGTTACGGCAGAATCTTTCAGAATGTTACGTACCAACATCAATTTCTTTATCGATAAAAATAAAAAAGACGGAAAAGTTATCTACATCACATCTTCAATTTCAGGTGAAGGTAAAACTTATGTAGCTACCAATTTATCTCAAATCTATACATTTTCAAATGACAGAGTTTTATTAATTGGAGCTGATATTCGTAATCCTAAAATTTTAGATTATTTGGATTTGGATGGATTTTCGAGAAAAACGGCAGGATTAACTAATTTCTTAGCAGATTCTGACATTTTACCTAGTGATATAATTATAAATAAACCTGGTGGTTTTAACTTTGATTTTGTAAATGCAGGTGTAATTCCACCTAATCCAGCAGAATTATTAATGAATGGCCGATTTGCTGAAATCATTAATTACGCAAAAGAACACTACGATTATATTATTGTAGATACTGCACCTGTAAATTTAGTTACAGATACGGTTTTAATTGCTGAAAATGCTGATCTAACTCTGTATATTTCTAGAGCAAATTATACAGATAAAAATGTAATGGATATTCCAAAGCATATGTACCAAGAAAACATCTTAAAAAACATGAATATGATTATTAATGATGTTGACATGAATAGAGGTTATGGATACCGCTATGGTTACGGATATGGCTACGGGTATGGCTACGGTTACCAATACAATGGGAAATTACCATGGTACAAGAAAATTTTAAGAAAATTCAAATAACAGTAAACATAAAAAAGCCACTCAAATTGAGTGGCTTTTTGTTATTTTAAAAGAATTATTGTCTTTGTCTTACGGCTTCATACACGCAAATTGCTGCTGCATTACTCACGTTTAAAGAATCTACAAATCCTAACATCGGAATTTTAATTAAAGCTGCTGAATTATCGGCCCAAAAATCAGATAATCCTGTCGCTTCTGTTCCTAAAATAATTGCAGAACCTGAAGTAAAATCAGCTTCGTATAAACTAATGGTTTCGTCGCGCAAGAAAGTTGAAATGATCTGAACATTTTTATTTTTTAAATAATCTAAAACATCTTCTTTAGATGCCGACGCAATTTGATTCGTAAATAAAGTTCCGACCGATGATCTAATTACATTCGGATTAAAAAAATCTACCGTTTCATCACAAACTATTACAGCATCTACTTTTGCACCATCACCGGTTCTTAAAACAGCACCTAAATTCCCTGGTTTTTCAACCGCTTCTAATACGACAACTAAAGGATTTTCAGGTAAATTTAAATCTTCTAATTTTGATGCTTTCGTTTTATAAACTCCAATAATACCACCTGTAGATTTACGATATGCAATCTTTTCAAAAATAGCTCGAGTAATTTCAAATCGTCTTGGATTATCGAATTTTATATTTGCATCATAAATATCTTCACAGATATAAATTTCAACTGCTTCGTAACCTCCTTTAATTGCTAATTCATTTTCTTGAGTTCCCTCAACAATAAACAATCCTTGATTTTTACGTTCTCTCGATTTATCTTGCAATTTCAGCAAGTTTTTTATTTTTTGATTTTGAAGACTTTCTATTTGCATACTGCAAAATTAAAATAATTTCAGGCAATCGCAATCTATATTATTTCTTTGTCTTTTTTAACACTTTAATCAAATGATATTGAATGGAAGATGCATCAGCTGGAACTGGATCCGAAACCTTAGTTTTCTTTATAAGTAATTCATATTCATAACCTGATTCATACGAAAATCCATCAATAGCAGAATAAAAATAAGTCCAATTATCGTCTTTAGATTCTTTTACTTGTAAACATTTCATAGGTACAACTCCTACACAATCTACTTGTTCTGCCGCTATATACATTAAAACTTCATCTTTCCCTAAATTTTGAGTCGTATTACAAGCATTTAGTGATAACAAACCGATTAAACATCCAAAATATAATTTTATCATTTTTTATCTATTTTAATTCATTAGCCTAATTTAGCAATAAGTTATTTATTATAAACCACTTATCTAATTCATCATTTCAAATATTTTTACGATTGTATTTCTTATAATTTATAACGAAATAAACATCCTCTATTTTAATTCATTATAAAGTTCTTTCAATTTTTTATACCTTTGCACCTTAAAATCAGAAATTTCGTATGACCAAAGATGGAAAAATGGAGTTAATGGCTCCTGCTGGTAATTTTGAATCTTTACAAGCGGCCCTTGACAATGGTGCAGATTCTGTATATTTTGGTGTAGATCAATTAAATATGCGTGCACGTGCTTCGATTAACTTTACAATGGGTGATTTACCTGAAATTGTAGAGCGTTGTGAAGCGAAAGGTGTGCGTTCTTACCTTACATTAAATACAATCATTTACGATCACGATTTATCGTTGATCAAAGTGTTATTAGATAAAGCGAAAGAAGCTAATATTACGGCTGTTATTGCAATGGATCAATCGGTGATTGCCTATGCAAGACAAATCGGAATGGAAGTTCACATTTCAACTCAGATTAACGTTACTAATATCGAAACAGTAAAATTCTACGCAATGTTTGCTGATACGATGGTATTATCTCGTGAATTGAGTTTGAAACAAGTAGAAAAGATTTGTGAATTAATCGTGAAAGATGACGTTCGTGGACCAAGTGGAAACTTAGTAGAAATTGAAATTTTCGGACACGGTGCATTATGTATGGCTGTATCTGGAAAATGTTACTTAAGCTTACACTCGCACAATTCTTCTGCAAACCGTGGAGCTTGTAAACAAAACTGTCGTAAAAAATATACTGTTATCGATCAGGAAACTGGATTCGAAATCGAATTAGATAACGAATACATGATGTCGCCTAAAGATTTATGTACAATTGATTTCTTAGACCAAGTCGTAAACGCTGGAATCAAAGTATTAAAAATTGAAGGTCGTGGTCGTGCTCCAGAATATGTTGCAACTGTAATTCGTTGTTACCGTGAAGCTATTGATTCTATCGCTGACGGAACGTACTCAAAAGAGAAAGTTGATTACTGGATGGGATTATTACAAACTGTATATAATCGTGGTTTCTGGTCTGGATATTACTTAGGTCAAAAATTAGGTGAATGGTCTGCTGTACCAGGATCTATGGCTACACAAAAGAAAGTTTACATTGGTAAAGGTGTACATTTCTTCCCGAAAGCTAATATCGGTCAATTCGTTATCGATGCTTATGATTTAAAAGTTGGTGATACAATCTTAGTTACTGGTCCAACAACTGGTGCAAAAGAAATGGAAGTTACTGAAATGATGGTGGAAGATGTAAAAGCTGATATTGCAACAAAAGGTAATAGCATTACAATTCCATTAGATTTCCGTATTCGACCTTCTGATAAATTATATAAATTAGTAAAGGTTGAAGATCCAGGAACGCAACAAAATAATGTGGAAGAAGGAGCTTATTCGCACTAAAAAATAAAGTAAAAAATGGTAATTATTACTTTACAACGCGATAAATGTATCGGATGTAACTATTGTTATGAGTTAGCACCAGAACGTTTCCGTATGTCTAAAAAAGATGGGAAATCTGTTTTATTAAAAGCTACTGATAAAAAGGGATTCCATACATTAAAAGATCCAGATCATGGGATTGCTGATAGCTGCGAACGCGCTGCAAAAGCATGTCCTGTAAACATTATTACAGTAAAAGAAATATAACGATATTATATCGAACTATATAAAAACAAGCCATCAAGCAATTGATGGCTTATTTATTTTCTATCAAATAATCAATTCATTTCATAACTTCGTTTTTTAAAACCAATTGAATGCAGAAAGCTGAAGCAAGAAAACATTATCGTTCGTTACGCAAACAATTTTCAAAAGAGGAAGTTAATTCATTAAGTGCTCAAATTTTTGAACAGATTAAAAAATTTGATTTTGAAAATGATCAAGTCTTTCATATTTTTTTACCCATCGAAAAGAACAATGAAATAAACACTTATCCAATTATTAAATGGCTTTATGAGAATAAAAAAACTGTAGTTTTGCCGTTAGTCATAGGTGACGATATGATTAATTGTAGGGTTGAAAATGGATTTGAAACCCAATTAAATTCACTCCAAATTCCTGAACCTATTAATTATACTGAAATAGATTCTGAACAAATTGACGTGGTATTTGTACCTATGTTTGTGGCAGATAAGTTCGGAAATCGCGTGGGTTACGGTGGCGGATATTATGATAAGTTTTTAGCCAGATGTAAACCTGAAACAAAAAAAATAGGCCTAACTTATTTTAGACCTATTGATAATATTACTGACGCTTATGAGGGCGATATTTCTTTAAATTATTGTTTAATTCCTGACGAAATTGTATCATTTTGAATTGAATCTTTCATCAAATTTAAAGTCTGAAAATAGAATTTAAACTCTCTTTTAAACTGAATTGGTTCTTGTTTTAATACGAAAACCGAAGTTCTATCAATCGTTTTAACTAACTTTTTATCTTTATTAAATAGATTTAAAGTATAATCAGCTTTTTTGATTGTATCAGGCGTTAAACTATCGTTTGGGATAATGTTAAACTTAGCAACAGAAACGAAATGAATGTTTCTATTTTTTAGCTTACTTAATAATGTATCAACTTCAGATACATCTTCTTTAGAAAAATAACTTCTTAATTGAGTGATCAAAATTTCTTGGACCACACTATCATTATTGTTTGATGCCAACGCAGACAACTCATAAAACTCTCTAAGTTTCTGCTTCGAAATAAAGTTAATTGCCTCAATAGAATCCATTTTAGTAGTAACTGTTGAAGCTTCGTTTTTATATCCTTTAATTACTTCTGGATTATAATCTCCTTCGTAAGTTGTATCTTTTTTACAAGAATATATGATCCAAATCGATAAAATTGCACAAAAGCACAAATTCATCAGTTTAATTATCCTCCTCATCTTGCTGAATTTTAAATTTTAGTTTAACGATTTTTCCGTTCTTACTTTCAGACTCTATCAAAGAATAATTCTTCAACGAAGTTGTTGGTAAAGAAACTAGGTTTATGTATTGTTGTTTGGTTAAAATTTCTACCCCAAAATAATCATTATCATACACTTGATAAATCAAGGCATTATCATCGATCATTTGGTTTAATTTTGCAATTCTTTGCTTTAAATCTTTAGCCGAATTAGAATAATAATAAAGCATAACTTTATAATCATCTGGCTCTAACAATATCTTTTCAGGTTGTCTGTATTGATGCAGATTTACATTAAAAGTATCTAATTTATGGTAAGGTGTAGCAACAACCATTTGAACCGAATCACTTTTAGATTCGAATTGAATACAACCTGTTTTAGAATTTAAGTACAACGGAGTAAATCCTTGACGAAGGATGGTAACCTCAACTGAGTTTTTTACCAAAGTTTGTCGATCCGAATCAACAAAGCAGAATTCGTAATTTTTTGTTTGAAAAAAACTAAAATAAACAACTAAACCAGCTAAAAGAACAGCGCTAATAATAGAAGTAATAACAGCGATTTTTTTAATTGACGAGTTGGTTTTTTCTTCTTTGGTTGGAGTTTGACTTTCTTTATTTGTTTGTAAAGTTGGTGTAATTTGTTCAACTTCGTTTATTTCTTGATTAATATCTTTCGAAATATCAATCTCAGGTCTCGAAATTATGTAAGGCTCCTTCTCTTTCTCAGTTTTACCAAATACTTCTATTTCTTTTTGATGTAAAAAATGAGCCCAATTTTTAAATCCACAATATTGCGACAATAAATTTAGCATGTCAATGCGAGGAAGTTTCTTAAAATCTGATTTAAAATAAGTATAAAACCATTTCTCGCTTACTGTAGATTTAGTTCGATTGAACAAATCTTCTTGAAAAACGACAATTTCTTGTCCTTTCCATTTAGAAATATCTGATGATTGAGCAGAATTTTCCTCTAAAAATCGATCAGCGATTGATTTTTTCAGAATTTCGAAAATTTCTATGTCTGTAAATTTGCTCAATTTATTATTTTCATTTAATTGAATTACATTGTTTTGTAAATAAAATTTCCGATTTACAAAACAATGTTTTTCCTATTACAAATAAAACAAAAATATCGATACATCAAACAGAAATTAACTAAAATCGATCAATAAATCCTTGTAAAATCACCTTTCAAAATCATGTAAAATTGTTACAATCACAATACAACTAATATTCTAAACAGTGGAAAATTGGTGATCTAACTTTGGAATATCAAACAAATCAAATTATTGTTTAAAATCAAAAAATATAAATGATGAAAAAGTTCGCATTAAACGCATTTGCTGTATTAGCATTAGGAGGATCATTAACATTAGTATCATGTGGAGAAGAAAAACCAGCTCCAGTTGATGTAGAAGCTACAAACGATTCTATCGTTACTGTAGATTCTTTAGTAATAGCAGACAGTGTAGTAGTTGATTCTACGAAAGTAAATGATTCTGTAGTTGTTACAGAAACAAGCACAACAGAAAAAGTAAAATAATTTATAAAATAAATATATATTAAAATGAAAAGATTTTTCGCATTAGTTGCAGTTGCAACTTTATCATTAGGAGCAGTATCTTGTGGAGAGAAAACAGAAACTACAGATGTTGAAACAGTTGTTGATTCTGCAGTATTCGCTACAGATTCAGTATCTTTAGATTCTACAGCAGTTGAAACTCCAGGTGTTGCTGCTGATTCAGTAGAAAATGTAACAGTTGATTCTACAGCTGCTACTACAGAAGAAGTAAAATAATCTACTTTTATATACAAGAAAGCCGCTCATTGAGCGGCTTTCTTTTTTATTATATTTTATTGAAAGATTTAATATCAATTACAAAACGATATTTAACATCTGATTTCATCATACGTTCGTAAGCTTCGTTTATATTCTGAATATCAATAATTTCTACATCAGAAACAATATTATGCTCACCACAGAAATCTAACATTTCTTGCGTTTCTTTAATTCCTCCGATTAATGAACCAGCAAGATTTTTACGTTTTAAAATTAAATTCCCACCATGTACTGCTTCTAACGGTTCTATCGCACCAACTAAACACATCGTTTTATCTAATTTCAATAAGTTTAAATAAGGATTAACATCGTGTTTTACCGGAATTGTATTCAATAGAAAATCAAACGAATTTTTATGAGCTTTTAATTGATCTTCGTCTGTAGAAATCAAAACCTCATCAGCTCCTAATTTTTTTGCATCTTCACCTTTAGAAGTCGAAGTCGTAATCATCACTACATGTGCACCCATCGCTTTTGCGAATTTCACACCCATGTGTCCTAATCCTCCTAAACCAATTACACCAACTTTATCGCCCGTTTTAACGTTCCAATGGCGCAATGGAGACCAAGTTGTAATACCTGCGCATAAAAGTGGCGCAGCAGCTTTAATATCGATAGTATTAGGAACACTTAACACGAAGTCTTCTTCTACAACAATATATTCTGAATATCCTCCATAAGTAATTCCACTGTATTTAGATTTTTTAGAATTGTAGGTTCCTGTGAATCCGTTTTCGCAATATTGCTCGATGCCATGATTACAAGGATCACACGATTTACAAGATTCAACCATACATCCAACTCCAACTAAATCTCCAGCTTTAAATTTAGTTACTTCTGCTCCTACTTCTTTTACACGACCAATAATTTCGTGACCTGGAACAACTGGATAATTTGGTCTACCCCAATCTCCTTTTGCTGTATGAATGTCGCTGTGACATACACCACAATACTCGATATCAATAGCAACATCGTTTGCTTGTATTTGGCGTCTTTCTATGGTATATGGCCCTAAAGGATCAGTTTCGTTAAAGGCTGCGTATGTTTTTATGTTCATTTTTTACTTTTTTATAAAAATAAAAAATCCATCTGAATTTATCAGATGGATTTAAATTTAGAATATTGATATTATTTCAGTTTTTTAATTCCCATATTCCACAAAGTGAAAGCGTACTTATCAACTGTTTCGTTAATAATTACTTCTGTAGAACGACCAGCACCGTGACCAGCTTTAGTTTCGATTCGGATCATTACAGGATTATCACATGCTTGTTTTTTCTGTAATTCTGCAGCGAATTTGTATGAATGTGCAGGAACTACACGATCGTCATGATCTCCTGTTGTAACTAATGTCGCAGGGTAACAAACACCTTCTTTTACATTATGAACAGGCGAATATGCTTTTAGATATTCAAACATTTCTTTCGAATCATTTGCTGTACCGTAATCATATCCCCAACCTGCACCAGCAGTAAATGTGTGGTAACGTAACATATCTAAAACCCCAACAGCTGGCATAGCAACTTTTGCAATTTTAGGATTGATTGTCATTGTTGCTCCAACTAATAAACCTCCGTTAGAACCTCCTGATAAAGCTGTATAATCTGGCGAAGTATATTTGTTGTTTTGTAAATATTCTGCAGCTGCAATGAAATCGTCAAAAACATTTAATTTATTAAACTGACGTCCTCCATCGTGCCATTCTTTACCATATTCACCACCACCGCGTAAGTTTGCTACTGCGTAAATTCCGCCATTTGCAACCCAAGCAGCAGTTGCTGCGCTAAATGCAGGTGTTAAAGAAATATTGAATCCACCGTAACCGTAAACGATTGTAGGATTTTTACCATTTTTCTTTAATCCTTTCTTATAGGTAATAATCATCGGAACTTTAGTTCCATCTTTTGATGTATAGAAAACTTGTTCAGAAATATAATCTTCAGAATTAAACTTCACATTTGGTTTAATGTAAACTTCCGATAAACCAGTTTCTACATTGTATTTGTAGCTTGTAGATGGAGTTACGTAATTAGAAAATCCAAAGTAAATTTCCTTATCATCTTTTTTACCACCAAAACCTGAAGCTGTACCTACACCTGGTAATTCGATTTGACGAACTTTAGTTCCGTCATATTTATACTGCTCTACAACCGAAATTGCATCGCGTAAATATTTTGCAAATAAATATCCTCCGGCTTTAGATACTGATAAAACATCTTTAGTTTCTGCGATTACAGTTTGCCAAGTGTTTTCATTATCAATTGTCGATAAATTAGCTTTAACTAATTTATTATTTGGCGCATTTCTATTTGTCATTAAATAGAACGTTTCACCATCATTATCTACAACATTTGTATTCGAATTAAAATCAGCTAAAATTGTTTTAATTGGCGAATTAGGAGTAGATAAATCTTGATAATATAATTCGTTACCTGTTGTTGTATTTGCTGCTGTAATGATTAAATATTTCTCATCATTAGTTAAATAAGCACCAACGTAACGGCGTTTCATATCTTCACCACCAAATACTAAAACGTCTTTCTTTTGAGATGTTCCTAATTTGTGGTAATATAATTTGTGTTGATCTGTTTTTTGAGATAATTCTGAACCTGTTGGTTTATCGTATGAAGAATAGTAGAAACCTTCGTTTCCTTTCCATGCGATTCCTGAGAATTTAACATCAACTAAGGTTTCACCAACTACTGATTTATCTTTTGCGTTTAAAACGATTACTTTTCTCCAATCAGAACCTCCTTCTGAAATCGAATAAGCAACTAAAGATCCGTCTTTAGAAAACGAAACGTCAGCTAAAGAAGTAGAACCATCTTTAGAGAAAGTATTTGGATCTAAAAAGATTTCTTCTTTCCCGTTTTCACCTAACTTACGGTATAAAACAGAATGTTGTTGTAACCCGTCGTTTTTGTAATAGTATGTAAAATCTCCTTCTTTGAATGGAGTTGAAATTTTTTCGTAATTATAAATTTCAGTTAAAGATTTTTTTAACTGTGTTCGTAATGGAATTTCATTTAAATAAGCATAAGTTGCTTTATTTTGTTCAATTACCCATTTTTTTGTGTCATCAGATAAATCATCTTCTAACCATCGATACGGATCTTTTACTTCAGCATCAAAATATTTATCAACGTGGTTGATTTCTTTTGTTTGTGGGTAACTTTTTTTATAACTCTGAGCATTCATAGATGTCATTAATGCAAGGTTAAATAAAATTAAAGCCTTTTTCTTCATTTACTAATTATGATTTGAATGTGTAATATCTTGCGCCTTCTAAATTAGGAATTTCTTTTTCAATTTCAGATAAAGCAAAACCTTTTCTATCGTTAATTGGTGTTTTTAACACTTTATTATGCAGATCTTCGTATTGCTGATATGTAATATTCTTACGATTTGATAACATTTCGAATAAATTTACTCTAGTCATCACATGTTTCCAATTCTCAGAAACGACACCTTCAAAAACTTTTGCTTTTGAACCTGAACCATATCCAATGAAACCAATTTTTTGACCTTCTAATTCTTCTTGATTATCTAAACTTACTTGCAATGCTGATAATAAAGCTGTAAAAATTGAAGCTGTATACATGTTTCCAATTTCTGAAGATGCGCGTTGCGTTGCTTCTAATTTTTCTTTCACTAATTGTTTATAAGCTTCTGACTTAGCAATTAATTTTAAATTTTCAGGAGAATTTTCTTCGCCATTTTCTAACGCAAAAACATCGTTAAACATTCGTTTTCCTTGAAATGCATATGGCAAGTGAAACGCAATATAGCGCCAATCTTCATACAATTTACCTGTTATATTGTATTTTTCCTTAAAGTTAAAATACGCCTCGCGAACACGATTTTTGTAACATTCGTTTGAGTATTGACCATCAAAAACAGGCTCGTCCGAGAAAATTTCGACTTCTGTTTTTGTCGTTTCTAATGTTTCTAAAATAGATTGATTTGAAGTAATTTGGCGAGGTTTGAAAAAGTCAAAAACAGATTCCATTCCCACACCCCATTTATTTTCAATTTCGATTAAATTTGGTTCATTCGAAATTAAAACTGCTACTGCACCAGCACCTTGTGTATACTCGCCAGTTGATTCTAATCCATATTTTGCATAATCTGCAGCGATAACGATAGCTTTTTTATCCGGATTAACACGCACATAATCAATCGAATTATGCATTGCATCAACACCACCAATACAAGCAAATGTCATATCAACAACATCAGTATGCTTAAAAACTCGTTCTCCATGATTTTCTGCAAGAACCTTTTCTACCATTTGCACAGCATAAGTAGCGGTTGGCTTTGCTCCATCTAAAGCACTTTCTGTACCTAAATAAATACGTCCTATAGACTTTGGATCTACGGAATAATCTTTAAAAATCTTTAATAACGCTTCAGCTGCAATAGTTGCTGTATCCTCATCAGCATCAAGAATTGCCATTTTTTTTAAACCCAATCCAAGTTCTAATTTATCTGGATCTATACTTCTTTTTTCTGCTAAATCTTTAATTGGCAAGTAATTTGTTGGAATATATATTGTAACGGCTTCTATACCTACTTTCATTATGAATTATTTTAAGATTCAAATTTAAAGGTATTCACTGTAAATACTGAATTTTACCCGTTATTATTAATAATATTTCAATAATTATATCAATAAATAATTAATTATTATTATATTGTTAATTACTTAACTAAAATATAACTAAAACCTTAACCAATGAAATTAACTAAAGTTTCAGCAAGCCCGTATTCCCTAAATTTTCCTCCATTTATTATTGGATTAATTTTTTTAATCATTGGTATCATAACTTATTTCAATCTTGCAAAAGAAATCGATTCTATCAACACTATTTTTAGTGTAATATTTATGGTTTCTGGAGTTTTGGAAATTCTTTTTTCTGTTCGTAATAAAAATATATTTTCGAACTGGAAATGGAGTTTTTCTTTTGGTCTGTTAACTTACATTATTGGGATTCTTTTGATTTCTGAACCATCAACAACAACTGATATTGTATCATTCTATACTGGAATATACTTTTTTCTGAGAGCTATTTTCTCAATTAATTTTGGAATTGAAATTTTTGAAAGTAATAGTACATCTGCATATATAATAATAGGCTTATCATTTATTTTAATTTTGTTAGGATCAAGTTTATTGTGGTTGCCTCATATGATTAAAAACTTTATGTATTTTATTGATGGAACAGCCTTTTTAATTGCAGGATTTTTGATATTTTATATCTACAATCAAATTAGAAAACAAGAACATAGAGTGGATTACCAAGCACTTTATAATTAAAATACCATATTTATAATAACAAAAAAAGGCTCTATTAAGAGCCTTTTTTATTATCATTATTTAATTCGTTTGCTGCTGTAAAAGAAGTTACCATGGTATTTAACATTTCTGAAGCGGCAGTTGGTGAATTTGGAAGAAGAACTAATTTACTTCCTGATTTTTCCCCAATAGCCTGTAACGTATCATAATGTTGTGTAACTACTATAAGAGCGGAAGCTTCTTGTGAAGAAATTCCTACCCCGTTTAAAACATCAACAGATTCTAATAAACCTTTGGCAATTTCACGTCTTTGATCGGCGATACCTTGACCTTGTAAACGTTTAGATTCAGCTTCTGCTTTCGCTTTTTCTACAATCAAAATACGCTGAGCATCACCTTCGTATTGAGCTGCAATTTTTTCACGCTCTGATGCATTAATGCGATTCATGGCATGTTTTACTTGTTCATCTGGATCAATATCTGTAACCAATGTTTTAATAATATCATATCCGTAAGTATTCATTGCTTCTTGCACTTCATTTCTTACTGCAATTGCGATATCGTCTTTTTTCTCGAAAACATCATCTAATCGAAGTTTAGGAACCTCTGCACGAACCACATCAAAAACGTAAGATGTAATCTGTGTGTATGGATTATCTAACTTGTAAAATGCATCGTACACTTGATCTTTGATGACTTGATATTGAACTGAAACTTTAATTTTAATAAACACATCATCTTTTGTTTTAGTTTCAACCAAAACATCTAATTGTTGTATTTTTAAAGATACTTTACCTGCTATTTTATCCACAAGAGGAATTTTGATTTGTAAACCGGATGATCTTGTACTATGGAACTTCCCAAAACGTTCCACAATAACAGCTGTTTGTTGCTTAACAGTGAAAATACCTAAGAAAATAAGTGCAGCTACGATAAATAAAATAACATATAATGTAGTCATAGAAAATAATTTAGATTTGCCATAAGATACAAAAAAAATTAGGAATGTTATTATAACATTCCTAACTCAAATTTTGCTTCTTCGCTCATCATATCTCTGTCCCAAGTTGGTTCGAAAGTAATTTCTACGTATGCTTTTGTAACGCCTTCAATCTCTTCAACCTTTTGTTCAACCTCTAATGGTAATGACTCAGCAACTGGGCAGTTAGGCGATGTAAGTGTCATTAAGACTTTAACTTCACCTTCCTCGTTAATATGTGCGTCGTAGATTAATCCTAATTCGTAAATATCTACTGGAATCTCTGGATCGAAAATTTGTTTAAATTTACCTACCAATTGTTCTCCAATAGCATCGATTTGATTTTCTGTTAATGCCATTTTTGATTAATGAATTTCTATTTGCAGTTGCAAATGTACAACACTTTGTCCAATTTGGACTTTTTCTAAATAACTTATTTTAATTCAGTCATTTGATTTAACTTATAATTGATAAAAAAGTCGCCTTTTCAGAAATTTGATATCTGAAAAGACGACCACAAACACGAAGTACTATATTTTTAGTACTTTATTATAAATTAAATTATAATCCTACTGTCCAACCTTGTGCCCATGATGGAGTATTTGCTCCATTACCAGCTCCTTGATTATTTTGTACGTTGTATGCTGCTGAAACTGATGTAGAAGTTCCGTCTGATTTTTTACCTGTAGCTTCAGTTGCAACATTTACGAATTGTACATTTCTTATAAATAAATCATTTGGAATACCAGCTAAAGTTGCATCATGCTCAATATCGATACCTTTTGCCCACTCTGCTAAAACTACATTTTCTAATTTACCTTTAGTTCCTACACGCAACTTCATCGCTTGATTTTCTGATCCATTGTAAGAAGCTCCTAAACCTACTAAAGTCATATTCTTGATTGTTGGGTTTGAAACTGGTCCTAAAGTGTGGTTATTTGAATTATTATCAGCTTCGATACCGCGGTTACCACGACCTAAACTTGCTTTAGAATACCAAAATTCATTTGATCCATTCCAACCTTCAGTCCAGTCAAATTGATCATCTTCATTTCCGTTAGCAATAATATATTTAGTATTTACAGTTCCACCAAAGAATTCTATCCCATCATCAGCACCTTCGTGTAATTGAACATATTCTACAGTAGTTGCATTACCAACACCGAATAAAGATAATCCGTTGAATTCTTTTTCAGAATTGTAAGCTGCTCCTGCATATTCGATACGAACGTATTTAATAACACCTGAATTATCGTTTGCTTGAGTACCACCGTAAGTTAATTCAGAAACCTCAGCAGAAGCAGTAGTTGCTTTGTTGATCGGCGCTTTACCACAAACTACAACACCTCCCCATGCACCTGGAGTTCTGTTTTCAGATGTAAAAACTACTGGATTTGTAGCTGTACCTTCAGCGAAGATTTGTCCACCTTGTGCAACTGCAACGAAAGATGAAGTTCCGCCATTAGCAACAATTCTAGTTCCTGCTGGAATAGTTAATTTTCCACCTTCGTTGATTTGTAATTTTCCTGTTAAATAATATGTTTTAGATGGATCTAATGTTACATTATCTCCTGCTTTAATTTCACCTTTGAAATCTGCTGGATTTGCAACGAAACCTGAAGGGTTTTCTCCTCCATCGTTAGAATCGTCATCGCTTGAACATCCTACTAATGCTACTGATGATACAGCAAATAAAGCTAATAATTTTAATACTGATTTTTTCATTGTTTTTTATGTTTATGTTTGTGTTTTATATTGATTTTAAAATTGGTAGTTGATTCCTAAGCTAAAATTCATACCTCTTTTGTAGCTTAAAATGTCTACCGCTCCGTTTAAGTTATCTTGAACTCGGCGGATATCTGGATTTAATAAATTTTTAGCTGCGAAGTTGATCCCGATGTTTTTATCTAACTTAGATCGTAAAATAAAATCTAACGTTCCGAAACCTTTATCAACCTGATTTCCTCTTGTTTCAGTACCTAAAGAATATAAACGGTCTGAGAAGTAATTGTAAGCAACAGTAGCTAAAACGCTTCCTCCTTTTTCCCATTTTTTAGAGTAAGATATATCTGCATTTAAAACTAAATCTGATGCTCCTGTGAAACTATCTTCCTCGAAAGTGAAATTTGTATTAATTCGACCACCATTAAAGTATGTTTCTTCAAAAACTTTATCATCATTTAACTCTTGTTTCGTCTGCATGTAAGCGGCATTTAAACCAATTGTAACCTGTTCAGAATTTAAACCTTTGTTATCAATAATTGCTTTACGCGCTTCAACCTCAACTCCGATTGCATAACCCCAATCACCTGTGTTTGCATAAGATTGATCGTTTGCAGAAGATGCGATCGTTACTTTATTAATTGGATCGATGATATACTTACCAAATGCTGCAACCGATAAAATTTCCCCTTGTTTTGGGAACCATTCCCACTTAAGATCAGCATTATAATTAGTCGAAGCATATAACATTGGATTCCCTCTTTCAATTTCAGTTACATCTTCGTAAACGAACATGGCACGTTCCTTAAATTGCGGTAAAGTGTATGTTTTAGAAGCTGCGAAACGTAAATTATTTTTATCATTTACTTTGTATCGCATGGCTAAACTTGGTAAAATTTCGAATTGATCAAATTCATTTTTCCCTTGCGATAAAGCTGTACGCCAATCAACTAATTGATTGATATGTTCTCCACGTAAACCTACAATTGCCATAAAACGATCTGAGAAGTGATATTCTAATTCTGCAAAACCAGCATTAATTGTTTGCTCACCAGAATATTCTTGTGGACGGTAAGTTCCGTTATAGCTGTCGAATGTTGAAATTAAGAAGTGAGATCCATAATTCGCTTGATTAAAAAATCCATCTAAATTATTAGGATCAACAGCAACATCTCCTTTATTAACTTTTAAATTGAATTGATTTGCTTCTAAATTTCTTTCCTTGAAACGACCTTGGTAACCAACAGTTAATTTGGCTTTGTATGTAGAATTATCAACACCAAACTTTAAACTATAAGCTAAATTCGCTGCCATTTCATCTTCCTTTAATTCTTGAAAATAGCGGTGTGATAAAGATGCATCTTGATTTGCTAAATAATATTGACCATCATTTTCGTCATATCTTAATGTATTTTGGATACGGTCTGGCATTTCGTTTTTAATCGTGTTGAAAGAAATTCCCCAATTAAATTCAGATCTTTCACTGAAGTTGTGCTCTCCTAATAATTGGTTGATTAATAACGTATTTCTTTCATAAGTTCCACGACGAACTAAACCATTTTCATTCTCATTAATATCACGAACATACCCATTATACTCGTTTAATGATTGAGAAGAATTATTAATTAAAATGCTATTTGCTCTTAATTTATGATTTGGATTAATATCATAAAATAAATTAATTAATCCTGTTGTATTTGTATTGTATTTGTTGCTTGTAAAAGTGTGAAAATCTTTAATTCCATTTCCATGTGCATCTACAGTTCTTGCAACTCCGTTTTGTAATCGCTCCCCATTACTATCGAATGAAGCTGCTGCAAAAAATCCGAATTTTGATCCGTTATTCAATCTAAAACTCTTTCCACCTTTTAAGTTAAAAGAACCTCCTAATGATGGTTTTGAAACTGGATTTAAACTATTCTCGAAATTATAACCACCTAATACATTGTTTGGAATTTTAGTTGTTTTAAAACCAAAATAATTAGGTCCATCTTGTAATTTGTATGCTTTATTGTCTAACGCATTTGAATTGATGGTAGTTCCTAAACCAACCTGAAAAAATCCTTTTCCGTCGTATCTTTTAGAAGTAATATCAACGTTTGCTCCACCAAAATCAGCATTAATTTTGCTGCTATAAGTTTTGTACATCGATATATATTCGATAATATCAGTTGAGAATAAATCTAACTTAATATTTTTATTTCCAGGATTCTCCGAAGGAATAGGAAGACCGTTTAACGATGTCGAATTGTAACGATCTCCTAACCCTCTTACAAAAACATTTCCTGTCCCTTCTTGTTTTGTAACACCAGACATTTTCGCTACAGCTCCTGCTGCATCGCTAATCCCTTTTCTATCCATCTCAACCTGTCCAATATTTTCGACGATTTGAGTAGATTTCTTTTGCATGTTAAGAAGATTTGCCTCTGCGGCTTTATTTCTTTGTACGGTAATTGTTGCCGTTGCTAAATCTATATCTTCAGATTTTATATCATCTGGTTTTAGGAAAAAATTTAAAATTGTTTGTTCACCTAAAGGTTGTTTCACTTTTTCGTAACCATCAACTGTTAATTCAACTTCGTAAGCATCTTCCGGAACTTCTATTTTGTAATTTCCTTGGTTGTCTGTTGTAGCTTCTAATCCTAAATCATCGATTTTAAATTTTGTATCAGCTAATACAGTTTTTGATAGTTGATCGTAAAGTACTCCTTTAATTTCTACATTAGTCTGTGCAAATACACCTGCACTTACTAAGGCGAATAATAACGTTAAATTCTTTTTCATTTCCGTGTTTGTTTGACGCAAATTTCTTGAGTCTAAACAAAAAAGTGTTTTTCTTAATGTAAAGGATTTGTTACGGAAATGTTAACAAATTTTTGTAATTTTAAATCAATGTTAAGAACCTGTTTAAATGTAGTATTAAACAAATATTAACTTAATTTTACGTGTGGATTAAATCAACGTTAATCAACAAAAACAAACATGAAAAATATTAAAATACTTTTAGTAGACGATGAGCCAGATATCTTAGAATTTATAGGATATAATCTAAAAAAAGAAGGGTTTGAAGTAGAGACCGCAAACAATGGTATTGAAGGTCTTAAGCAAGCTAAAGTTTTTCGTCCTGATTTAATTTTACTAGATGTTATGATGCCACAAATGGATGGTATGGAAATGTGTAGCGAATTAAGAAAACTAGATTCTTTTAAAGATACATTGGTTGTTTTCTTATCAGCAAGAGCTGAAGATTTTTCTCAGTTAGCTGGTTATGAAGCTGGTGCGAATGATTATATTTTAAAACCAATCAAACCTAAAGTATTAATTAGTAAATTAAATGCTTTATTAAAACTTAAAAACAACAACGAACCTGCTCAGGACGAATTAATCAAATTAAATAATTTCGAAATTAACCGAGAAACTTATAAAGTAACTTACTTAAACGAAGAGTTTCTTTTACCTCGTAAGGAATTCGAATTAATCGCATTATTAGCATCTAACCCAGAAAGAGTTTTTAAACGTGAAGAAATTCTAGAAAAAGTTTGGGGTAATGAAGTAGTTGTTGGTGGACGCACAATTGATGTACATATGCGAAAATTACGCGAAAAATTTGGTAACGAACGTTTTTCGACAATAAAAGGTATCGGATATAAAATAAATGACTAAACGAAGGAATGGCTTCAAATTTTAAAATTTATAATCTCTTCCTTTACGCCCTTTTTACAGCACTTGCAATTGGTTGTGGATTTGTCGGCTTTACATTTTTATGGTTCGGAAATATCAACTTTATCATTGCAAATATCCCATATTTTAGTACCATACTTCTGCTAATATTAATCGGGTTGAATATCTTTTTCTTTTTGATCGTAAAAAATCAAAGACGTAAAGACTTTACTGAAATTTCTAAGAATTTACCCATTATTCCAAGAACTGAAGAAGTTGATTTTGAAGGTTTATCTCAACAAATTTCTAATATTACCGAAGTTCAATCAAAAGAAATTGATTACTTAAAAGAACGCGAAAATTATCGTCGTGAATTTTTAGGAAATATCTCTCACGAACTTAAAACTCCTTTATTTTCAGTGCAAGGTTATCTTTTAACTTTAATTGAAGGTGGAATAGACGATGAAAATATTCGTGATAAATACTTAAACCGAATCAACAAATCTGTAGACCGTTTAATTTACCTTGTTAAAGATTTAGATATGATTTCTGAATTAGAAAAAGGTCGAATTAATATTCAAAATTCTCCTTTCAATATCGTTGCTTTAGCACAAGAAGTTATTGATTTATTGGAAATTAAGGCAGAAAAAAACGACATTCAACTTACATTAAATCACCCAACTAATTATCAGTTAAAAGTGATGGGTGATATCGAAAAAATTCAGCAAGTTTTAATCAATCTTGTTGTAAACGCTATTAATTATTCTGATCCAAATACTGAAATTAAAATCGAATTTCAGGAAACTGAAGAACGTATTAAAATAATGGTAAAAGATCAAGGTGTCGGAATAAAACAAGAGGATATCGATCGAATTTTCGAACGTTTTTATCGTGTTGATAAATCAAGAAATCGTAACCAAGGTGGTTCTGGATTAGGTTTAGCAATCGTAAAACACATCTTGGAAGCCCATAATCAACGAATCGCTGTTCAAAGTAAATTAGGCAAAGGTTCAAACTTCTTTTTCCATTTGCGCAAAGTCTGATTAATCAGCCTTAACAAACCTCAAAGTCTTTTCGTTTTTAAAAACTTTTAACGTATCATTTTTTGGATTTTTCCATACAACATAAGGTGGTTTTAAATTTAAAACTGAACCCTTATTTACCGTAGAATCAGAAAAAAGTTCCTTTACGATAACAGAATCTTTTTTTGTAAAAGTTTCGATAGTTTGACTTTTACAGATGTAATAATTATTAGCCAAATAAAGAGGCTCTTGGATACGCAATACAGAATCTGACTCGTCAACCTGCCATTTAATCTCAACCGGATTCACACTTTCTTCGTAACCTACAAACACACGAGTTGTATTTACGATATAGCGCACCGAGAATAGTATGACAACAAAAAATAATGCAACAATAGCATAGTAAAACAAAAGATCTTTTTTCATAGGGTTGGGTAAATTCAAAGAATCAAATTCTTATGACTACAAATATCGTCAATCTTCCTTAAAAGATAAGTAAAAAATGTAAATTTGCTATAATTTTTAATTATAATATAATCTTCAGTAATGCAATATAATCCAAGTGAAATCGAATCAAAGTGGCAAAAATTTTGGATCGATAACAAAACATTTAAAGCTGATAACAATTCAGACAAACCTAAATTTTATGTGTTAGATATGTTCCCTTATCCATCTGGAGCGGGATTGCACGTTGGTCACCCATTAGGGTACATCGCGTCTGATATATTTGCACGTTACAAAAAATTGAAAGGTTTTAATGTTTTACACCCAATAGGATACGATTCATTTGGTTTACCTGCAGAGCAATATGCAATCCAAACAGGACAGCATCCAGCAGTGACTACTAAAGTGAATATTGAAGGTGGAGTTGATAAACAAGGTAATGTAATCGCTGGTTACGAAAACCAATTAAAGAAAATTGGGATGGGTTACGATTGGGATCGTGAGATTCGTACATCTAACCCTGAATATTACAAATGGACACAATGGATTTTCAATCAATTGTTCGATTCTTACTACGATAATTCAACAGATAAAGCAGAAGCAATCAGCAAATTAGTTGAAACTTTCAAAGCAGAAGGAAATGCTAATGTAAATGCTGTTGCAGATGAAGATGTAACAATTTTTACGGCTGATGAGTGGAATGCTTATACTGAAAAAGAACAACAAGCAATTTTATTAAAATACCGTTTAACGTTCTTAGCAGAAGCAGAAGTAAATTGGTGTGCAGATTTAGGAACTGTTTTAGCGAATGACGAAGTAATCAACGGATTATCTGAGCGTGGTGGATTCCCAGTTGTGCGTAAAAAAATGACACAATGGATGATGCGTATCACCGCTTATGCAGATCGTTTATTAACTGGATTAGACGGTTTAGATTGGTCAGACGCGATTAAAGAAGCACAACGTAACTGGATTGGAAAATCTCAAGGTGCGTCTATTTTCTTTGATGTAGTTGGAAACGAACAAAAAATTGAAGTTTTCACGACTCGCCCTGATACTGTTTTTGGTGTTTCTTACGTTACATTAGCACCAGAACACCCATTAGTTGCTGAGATTACAACAGAAAAATACAAAGCAAAAGTTGACGCTTACGTAGATTACACATCAAAACGTTCGGAACGTGATCGTTTAGCGGATGCAAAAAATATTACAGGAGAGTTCACAGGAGCTTATGCAATTCACCCATTTACAGGAAAACAAGTTCCGATTTGGATTGGTGATTACGTATTAGCATCTTACGGAACTGGAGCTGTTATGGCTGTTCCAGCTGGTGATGAGCGTGATTTTGCTTTTGCAAACCACTTCAATTTACCAATTATCAACATCTTCAAAGGTCAAGATATTTCAGAAGCTGCGTTTACTGAAAAAGGTGGGTTCGAATTACAAGATTCTGATTTCTTAAACGGATTAGATTACAAAGAAGCCGTTGAAAAAATTATTGCAGCTTTAGAAGAAAAAGGATACGGAAAAGGTAAAACAAACTTCCGTTTACGCGAAGCGGTATTCTCTCGTCAACGTTACTGGGGAGAACCAGTTCCGGTTTATTTTAAAGACGGAATGCCTTATACAATTCCAACGGAAGCGTTACCAATTATCTTACCTGAAGTCGATGAGTATTTGCCAACTTCAGACGGTGAGCCACCATTAGGACGCGCTACACAATGGGCTTTTGATACAACGACAAATCAAGTAGTAGATAATAGCTTAATCGACAACGAAACAATTTTCCCTATCGAGTTGAACACAATGCCAGGATGGGCAGGTTCTTCTTGGTATTGGTTACGTTATATGGATGCGAAAAACGAAGAAGAATTTGTTTCTCAAGCAGCAGTTAACTATTGGCAAAATGTAGATTTATACTTAGGTGGATCAGAGCACGCAACAGGTCACTTATTATATTCTCGTTTCTGGCAAAAATTCTTATTCGACAAAGGATTAGTTCCAACGGATGAATACGCGAAAAAATTAATCAACCAAGGAATGATTTTAGGAATGAGTGCGTTTGCTTATAGAGTAAATTTCGAATATTTCATTAACGATATGAATATTGAAAATGAAAAATCTGAAATTTTATTCGTTTCTAAAAAATTTATTGATAATAAACTAGTTTTAACGGATGAAGGTATTCAAGTTATTTTAGATTATATCAAAGTAAAATATAATTATTCAAATGATATTAATTTAATCTATCATATGGATTCTGTTTCTCCTATCCACATTGACGTGAACATGTTAAAAGATGGAGGTGATGAATTAGATACAGATCAATTCAAAGCGTGGCGTGAGGATTTTTCTAATGCTGAATTCATTTTAGAAGACGGAAAATTTATCACAGGTCGTGAGGTAGAAAAGATGTCTAAATCTAAATTTAACGTTATTTCTCCTGATACTATTTGTGACGAATATGGTGCAGATTCTTTACGTTTATACGAAATGTTCTTAGGACCATTAGAACAAACAAAACCTTGGAATACACAAGGATTATCTGGAGTTTACTCATTCTTAAAGAAATTCTGGCGTTTATATCATTCAGGACCAGAAGAAACTTTCTTCGTATCGGATGACGAACCAACGAAAGAGGAAATGAAAGCGTTACACCAAACAATCAAGAAAGTAGATGAAGATGTAAACAACTTCTCATTCAATACTTCAGTTTCTACATTTATGATTGCAGTGAACGAATTAGGAAAATTAAAATCGAATAAACGTGCTATTTTAGAACCTTTAGCGATTGTTTTATCTCCTTATGCGCCTCACATCGCTGAAGAATTATGGTCGAAATTAGGTCACGAAACTTCTATTGCTGAAGCTGAATTCCCTGTTTTCGAAGAGAAATGGTTAGTAGCAGATTCAAAAGAATATCCGGTTTCTTTCAATGGTAAAATGAAATTCTTATTAGAATTACCTTTATCATTATCAAAAGATGAAATTCAGGAAATTGTGATGAATGACGAGCGTACAATCAAACAATTAGGAGATCGTACACCGAAAAACATCATTATTGTTCCTGGTAAAATTATTAATATCGTAGGATAAAAATTAGATACTATTTTTAGTATTGATAAGATAAAAGCCCCAAAATCATTCAGATTTTGGGGCTTTATTTTTTATGATTATTTGATTATATCAGCCATAAAAATTAATTGAAGATATGAATAAATACGTTGAAATTAATTCGATAATCTTAATCTAAACACCAAATGTAACTTATTGATTTTAATTATATTTAATACAACAATTAACGTTTAATTCATTTTTTTGGGCTAATTTTTGAAATGAAATATTTAAACCACATCACTATGAAATATTTGCCTTTTTTAGAAACTGAAAGATTGATCATCAGACCAATCACTTTGGAAGATACAATGGAATTTTTCGAGATGGATTCTCAACCAGAAGTACATACCTACTTAAGAGATAAACCTTTAAAAACCATTGATGAGGCGCTGAATTTATTAAATTCAATTCGGCTACAATATCGTAAACATGGAATAGGACGTGTTGCTGTTATTGAGAAAAGTACATTCCGCTTTATCGGTTGGACAGGATTTAAATTTATTGAAGAATCTTACAACAATCACTCAAAATATTTAGATTTTGGCTATCGTTTAAAAAAAGAAGCGTGGGACAAAGGTTATGCGACTGAGGCTGCAAAAGCATGTATGAATTATTATTATGAAACTTTAAAACATTTTAATCTACACGCTATGACGCATCAAATGAATGAAGCTTCTAAAAATGTATTACAAAAAGTTGGATTTGTAATTTCAGATGAATTTATACTTGAAGGTTCTGATACAAAATGCTTTTGGTATGATTTAAAAAAGGATTCAAGCTTTTAACTTGAATCCTTTTTTACTATTTATTTTGTTATATATCTGTTTAATAACGTGTTTTTAGAACCACATTTCCTAAATCTTTAATTTCATCTTGGCCCGTAAAAATTGCTTTTCCTTTCTTAGAAATTACTTCCCAAGCAATTGTACTTATAATATCATCTAAAACTCCTGGCGCCGTAGCATCATCTACAATTTCAAAAGTACGATCGTCTTTCATAAGAACTGGCTGTTGATAATCTTGATAAACAATTAGTAAATCGCCACGACCATCAATAGCTGCTTGATAAATCTCTTCTAAATCTGTTAATACTAAACCTTTTCCTACTGCTTCGTTCATTTCGTTAATAGATTTCGTTCTATTATCGTGCTGATATTTTTGGATAAATTCACCTGCAGCTTCCATAAAATCATGCTTTTGAGTTGGTGAATTAAAATCAGTTGAAATATTACCTAAGTAAATCGTAGGATGATCAGCTTCAGCGATAAATAAACCATAATTATCATCTGTTGAAACAACTAAACATTGTAAAGTTCCTTCTGGATTTGCGCGATGTACAGCTTTATCTACTTGATTATAAAATTCTCTAATCTTGTTCGTTTGATCATCTGAATCGCTAAACAAATGACTTAAATTGTAATTATTTTCTGTGAATGGAAAATCTTCATTTTCAATTTCTCTAACAATCGAATCGTTAATCGCAACATATAAATGAACTCCTTTTTTCGTTAAATAAAGTACCAAATATTCAGTCACACGATTCATTGCTTTAATTAAAGGTCTGATATGAAAAGTATCGTCAACCCAAACACCTTCATTAGTTACTGGAATATTTGTACGAATAAATTCGAAAGTGTCTTTGGATACATATATATGTAAACTTTCTATATTTTTATGAACTTCTAATTGATCTGGAAGAGCTTCCAATTTTTCTAAAACATCAGCGATTTCTCTTTTCGTATATTTTTCAAGCAATCTTTGTTCTGCTTCTTTTACAAGATTTTTTAACTTAATCAGATCTTGTTGATTATCTGGAATTGTACGATGGGTGTTAAATGCTATTGTAATACAAGGCGAATTTGTTTCGTTTGCAAGTTTTAATAATTGATCTTTTATACTCATAAATCTATGGGTTTATATGGTTATATATTATTAAGGTAGTTATTTAATACCACAATAAACATTAATAATCAACATTTTAACAAATATTTAAAGTTTAAATGAAGTTGTATGGTTATAAATGTTATAGAAATGATAAATTTGATTAAAAGGTTATACTACTTAAAATTAGCATATAAAAACATGAAAAAAATAATCTCTATAACACTAAGTTTAATCGGGCTACAAATAGGATTTTCTCAAGAAATTTCAATAAATGAATACCAACCTTTGGTAAAATCAACCGATTTTAATTTAAAAGGAAATGTTGAAAAAATAATTTCTACATCTTATGATGCAAATGGAAATACGACAACGATTCCTTTTCTTGATAACGAATATTACAATCAAATAAGTTTAAATTTTAATGAAAAAGGAAAGCTAATACAACGTGTAAATTCATTAGATTATAAAGGAAAAATAGGAACATATAGTTATGTAGATTATTCGTACGATTCGGCAAGTCGATTAACTGAACAAAAAACAACAGTTATTAACAATGGCGAAGATCCATTGCGCATAGCGTCATTAAAGAATTTTACATATAATACGGATGGAAAAATTTCTTCGCTACACGAAACTGTGAAGAGTAAAACCTCAACCTCTTTGTATCAAACGAATTTTGATTATACAAATCAGTTAAACGAAATTACAACCAAAATTGACAACTACGTTTCAAGTAAAAATAAATTTACTTATAATAAATTAGGCCAATTAATCAAAGAAGAAACTGTTTCTTTTGACGGCAGAAAAGGATTAACAAAATATTTTATTTACGACCAAAATACGCCTGTTTATTTGGAAGAAGTGGTTGATAATCGAAAACAAATTACATATTACGATTTGGATCATCAAACTTCTAAATTTCAAAAATATGATCACAATCAAAACCTGAAATTAGAATTGGTTTTCAACAATCAAAAAAATGTAACCTCAGCAAAGGTTCAGACATTTCAGAATGGAAAATCAATGTTGAAAACCTATGATATAAAGTATCAATTTGATACAACTGGAAATTGGACAACCTGCGAAATTTACAATAATCACAATTTAGTATATGTAATTAAAAGAACGATTACATATTATTAAAACAAAAAAGGTTGAACTAAGTTCAACCTTTTTTGTTTTAATATTGTTTTTGAATCTGAATTACTTCGCCTGTTTCATCAATCTGAACTGCAATTTTTTCATAATTCCATTTACCGAATTCTTTTTCAGCAATTATTATTGCTGTTCCTGTTCCTTTGGAACCTTTTACTGGTACAGAAATATTCATTTCTCCGGTGTTATTAGACGTAGAAATATTTCCGCTAAAAATTCCGTCAGTTTCTATATTCTCACCTAATTTTTCTTTCACATTTTGATCTTGATTAATAATACTAACTGCTTGTGTAGTTCCATCATTACTACTCATCATCTTAGATACACCAAAAAACAACCCGCCAAATAATAAGACGAAAAATAAACCAATTGTAGATAAACATCCTAAAGGTACGGCCCACTTCCAGTTTCTATTAAACCAGCTTTTTGGTTTTACTAATTCATTATCAAAATCTGTCATAAGTTTAGGAATTGTGTGTTAATTTTCTTGTGCTAAACGAGCCATTGCTTTCTCGTGTGCACTTTGTACATCAGCTTTAATTTTTTTGTCTTGTGATGACTTTCTAATCCTTTCTGCATGGTAAGCTAAATCATCCAACGACATTTTATAACTAATATAAAAACCTCTGTTGTAACGAGAATATGATGCTAATCCCCAATCGGAAATTAATTTATTTTTAATTTTTTTTGTTTGGTATTCGTTGTAATAACGTTTAACTTTTTCCGACAAAAGTTCTTTGTCTATCGACTTTACATTTCCATCGATACGACTAAACCAATATTTATTATCTAGTTTAATGTACGATTTAGAACCTAAAATACTTTTAAATGCTAAATCGCCTAAAAGTAACATACGTTCAAATTCAGTCTTTTCATTATTAAAATAATCCCAGTACATCTCAGAACTCATACCAACCATTGGGCTTTTTTCTATAGTTGCATCATACAAATTCTTTCCATTCTGATAAGCTGCTGCGATATTTTTAAACTCGATTCCAAAATCACTACATGCCTGTTGGTAACCTGTAAATGATCCAGAATATTTCTCAAAATTATCAAAGAAAACACGGTATATACAGTAGTGCGAAATGTCTATTAAAACTTTTTTAGGGTCATCTAAAAAACCTTTCACTAGTTGTATAGGAAAATTGTAGTATTCGTACGAACTCATTTTGTATCAATTATGCGTATTGGTAATGTTAATTCATCGACTAAGATAAGATAGTTTTGAGGAATGAAAAAAATATGATGTGAATAAGTCATATTTAAACAGTAAGAAAATATAAGAAATAAATCATGGAATGATGGTAGACCAAATAAGATTTCATCTAAATTTAAAAATCCCTTATCTCTTTCGAAATAAGGGATTATCTTATAAGTTGTGGAGCTGGCGGGATTCGAACCTACGCCAGAAATCCTTTATTTCAGAGGGATTGAATATCTATTTTATCAAATGGTCTCGATTTGGTCTCTACCATTCTTTAAAGAACTCTTGTATTCTTTTGCAAAGATACAAACTAACCATCTGATAATAAAACACCTAACTAAATATTAGTTAGGATTTACAATATTATTTTACATAATCTCTGTTATATCTGTTTTTATCGATTTATTCAATTGGCATACCTAAATTTTTCGTAATAGATATTGTTATTTATTTATTAAAAGTTTAAATTCTATTCAATCCGGGTAGAAAAACTTCGTGTTTATTTCCTTTCTTTTTCAGAATAAATCTTTCTTTTCCAACCACAATTTCATCGTATTTTATTTTTTTAATAAAATTATTCTGATAATCTACAATTCCAAACTTGTCATTTAACTTAACGATAAAATAATCCCATCGGTTAGAACTTATGATTTCATCGTAGACAGGACTAATCATAAGATTATTATAAGAATCAATAAGTCCTATTTTTCCTTTAAATGAGAAAATTTGGAAAAATTTCTCATTTGATGCATAGTGTTTAGTAGTAGTAATAAAATTTATATTTTCATCTAAATATATTACACTATTTGGAGAGGTATAATCAATAATCTGAGATTTACCAAGTCGTTTAGCGAAAATTTTATGATAATTACTATCTATTGTATAAAATTTATATTCCAATGGCAAAACAATTTTTCCTAAACTATCTGCAATTCCAAAATTTTCGTTATCGTTACTTATAACATAAAATCCATCATCTAAGGAGCGTGCAATTGCAAATACAGATGATAGCGAATCTTGAACATTTTGTTGCTGAGAAAAAGTATATTCACTAGAAATAAACAAAAAAATAAACAAAAAATATTTCATAATAAATTAATCTAAAATCCAAATATCTATATATTCTATTGGGGCTGGTGGATTATCATTAAAATGACAACCATATGTGCATAAACGATTTTGAATTAAATCTGCGTGTCCAGATGCCCACTCTGCATTATAAGAAACTAAAGAATAAATTCCTTTAATATTATTACTTATTAAATTAGGGAAATTTTCTCCATTTCTACCGCCATCTGAGCCTTTTATGTACAGATGTTTAGGATTAATAGGGTTTATACCAAAGGTTTTCCTCATCCACGCATTTAAAGCTTTCGCATTTAAAAAATAATATTTGCCGTCACCCCCCCGAACAGTTCCCAAAGCTGTACCTGTTGTAGGTATATTTGGAATGGTTACTCCCGAATAGTTAAGAGCATATGAAAGAGTAACAGCACAAAAACCTCTGACTAATTGAGGGTAATCAATAAAAGCTTGTTTAACAGGACCTCCAATTTCATTAACTAATAACATACGGTCATCAGGATTACTATATTTTCTGTAAGCACTATTAAAATTGTTCCATGTTGGTAAGTTTTGACGCTGAAATGTTAGATTTGGATTTTCCCAATAACTTGCATCATAAGTGTAATCTTTTTCTTCTCTTGTTTTAAAAAACCAATTTTCTAAATAACTCCAACTAATATTAGGGTTTTGATTAAAGAAATCTATACCCAAGGCAAATAAAATATCTAAATCCTGCGGATTTTTTATAAAATAATCACTAGCACTATGATTATTATTTAGGATCGAGTTTATTTTATTAATTATAGCATCATCATCACACTGCATCCCTTGACAAGAAGGAGGTAAAGTAATCCCTGTATTTATACCATCATTAGCTCCTCCATTTCCGTTATTACCTCCAGAGCCAGAAGGTCCTGTTTCTGTCCCACCTGAACCACTACCTGGTCCACTCGGATTATAACCGCCTCCGCCACCAGAACTACCACAAGATAAATATACCTCGTAAGTAGAATAGGGACCATAGCCTTTATGATCACATTTTCCTGATTCCCCTGCACCAAAATGTTCATTACTATAACATGAATGTTCAGTTTCTATTACTTCATAAGAACATCCTCCGCCAGATGATTTGCTAAGAGGTATTGAAGATTTACTAAAATGGCTAATATCAATATCTAAAGGTGTTGAATTTAAAACTTGAAAATTTTTATTTTCTACATTGTATCCTTGAGGAAAGAAATAAGTAACTATTGCAGCTTCAAATTTATCAGAGTTCTTCTTTTTAGAAATAACAAGATTTTCTACAAAATTTAGATTTCGCTTATATTCTTTTTCTACAAAAAAAGTGTAAGATTCTCTTTCTCCGTCTAAAGTTTTTATATACGTAATGTTTTCTTTATGGATAATAAAATCATATTGATTGGATGATTGAGTGTTTTTATTGGATTTTTGTATGTTGCTCAATTCGTTAATAATAAAATTAACATCTTCATTTTTTTCTAAAAAAGAATTATTTTTATGAAGCATTAAGTTTTCCTCTTTAGAAGATTCAAATGTCGATGTTTCATCATCATTACTACAACTGCTTATAAATAGCAAACAAAAAAATGTTAGAATGTAGTTAATAGTGTTTTTATTCATTTTTATATTGTTAATAGTACACGAATATATATTAATAGCATTTAAGATTAAAATAATATATGTCACTAAATATATTATTGTAGTTTGATTACCAATTTATTCTGATATTATAAAACTTATTAAATTTATATATAGCACATTAGTGTATTTAAGAACTTTAAAAGGAATTTTAAGAAATCCCTAAAAAATCCTTTAGCTCCTTCCAGGTTACGACTTGATGAGGTTGTTTATTATAATGTGCTTTGATTTTGTTATAGATGCGAAGTGATTGTCTATAACTTTTGCCTGTTATGATTTGGATATCCTTTGGGTAAACGCAAATCCGTTGTAGCTTCTTGTTTTGCATAATTATACATTTTCATACACTATCCATACTTCATCTATGCTGTATCTATACTTCATCTATAGGTCATTTATGGACATTAAATGATATAAACGCCATTCGGTATTTGCTGGTTTTAATAAAGTTACGGTTTTTTCTATACTTGTATTATATACCGGTAGAATATAGAATGTTGAATGATTAAAATGTTGAAGAAATGGCAAGACAAAAGGGCATTATTAAGCTATTAGGTACTGTTGGAGACATTACCTTTTACAAAGCAAAGGAAGGTTTTTTAGCACGCGAGAAAGGTGGCGTGGATAAAAGCCGAATAATGAATGATCCTAACTTTCAGCGTACACGTGAAAATGGAGCTGAGTTTGGACGTGCAGGTGCATCTGGAAAGATGTTGAGAACTTCGATTCGAGGAATTTTATTAAACTCTGCTGATTCGAGAATGGTTGGACGTTTGACACGTGAAATGGTGAAGGTGATTCAGACTGATATGATTAGTGAACGTGGGGATAGAAATGTAATTAACGGTGATTTATCACTGTTAAAGGGATTTGATTTCAATATCAATGGTAAGTTATCTACAACAATTTATGCACCTTATACGACGACTTTAGATCGTGCAGATGGTGATGTGATTGTGGATATTCCGGCATTCGTTCCGATTAATATGATTAATGCGCCATCGGGAACTACACACTTTAAAATTGAAGCTGCAGCATCAGATGTCAATTTTATTGATGGTTCTTTCAATGTATCTACAGCGGATACTGGTATTTTACCGTATGATTCTGTAGAAACTTCGGCAATTAGTTTGGCGACAACTTTACCTGCAAATAGTACAGAACCTATTTTTTTTGTTTTGGGTGTGGAATTCTATCAAGAAATTAATGGTGAAAAGTATGTACTGAAAAATGGTGCGTACAATGCGTTGCAATTGATTGAGGTAGATCAAGTCTAATGAAGTTAGAACTGATCCGTTCATATTTCCCTAATGGAACAAATGGCATTTTGCAAAATGCAAAAGGTATTATTTGTTATACGATTGAGTTGCCTTGGTTGAACAATGAAGTGAGAAAATCGTGTATTCCGGAAGGGAAATATGTTTTAGCAAAGCGATACAGCCAAAAATTTGGATGGCATATATGGTTAAAGGATGTTCAAAACAGGACTTATATTTTGATGCATCCTGCAAATAATGCGAAAAAAGAATTGTTAGGTTGTATTGCTCCGGTGACTTCCTTGGGTGGAGCTGGAATAGGATGGGAAAGCAAAAAAGCTTTTAATAAAGTGAAGGATTTGGTATATCAAGCGATTGATAAAGGGCAAAAGGTTGAATTGGTGATTAGGAGTGAGATGTAAGGCTTAAGATATAAGACTTAAGACATAAGGATATTTCACTTGATGTGATTCTGAAATGAATTCAGAATGACTAATTCAGTTCCTTTCTTGTTAGAAATTAATTCTCTCAAGACTTCACTTCTATATGTTCATTTTTGTCTTGACACAAAAACGAACCAAAAAAGTCAAGGCTTTAAATCGTTTACGCTAAAAATCCTTTTCACTTCGGGAATGAATTAAATCGCTCCCTCTGGTCGGTAATTCATTCTTGTCCTTCATGAAAATGATTTTCTTCACGCGAACGATTTAGATGCCATTTTAAAAAATTGTGTAATTAAAACGGATGATTTAACGGATGAAAATAGTTGATCGAATTCAATCCCCGACGCCTAAGTTGTTTCAATTGCTCCGAAATATTGGTTTGGTATTAGCTGCAATTGGTGGAGTGCTTTTAGCCTCTCCGGTAGATTTACCAAGTTGGTTAAATGATCTTGGCGGATACTTAACTGTTGCAGGTGGAGTACTAAGTTCTGTCAGCCAATTGACCGTTGTAGATGGTGTCAATACACATGATTCAGGATAGTCAATTGAAAATGGGTACACTTTGGGGTACACTATTTAGTATTGTGGGGAACTTAGGCATAAATGATTTAGTACAAACTGCGGTTTTAGCTGGTGTAGGTGCATTTGTGAGTTTCGTAGTTTCGTATATTCTTAAAAAATTAGAAAAATAAATAAAAGGCTCTTCGTTGGAAGGGCCTTTTCTGTTACTTGATGTTTCGCATAATATACACCTGTTTCAATTCTCGAATGAGTTGCAATTGCTTAGCGATTGAAGTTTCGTATTTCTCCAATTCTAGATAACGCTGAAAATCATTATTAAATCTTTTGTAATTACTAAACGCTTTATGAGCCTTTTCAGTAACTACTTTTTTAAAATCATTGATTCGTATAAACGGAATGACTGATCCACATAAATAATTATCGAATGAATTGGTCTTCCAGGCTGCATAAAGAATTGCTTTGTACGTTTCTTTTTGTTTCCAATTGGTACAACGAATGACAAAACAGTTAGGGCAAGATTCTTCCAGTGGCTTTCCCACGTTTAGACCTTTGGATAAAGCAAATAGATCATTTGACTGAATCTCTACTTTGGCTGAATAATGTTTAATTTCTGGTAAGTTCATAGCTTGGCATTTAAAAATTTATGCTCGCCATGCTTCGCAGGATATTCTTTAAAAGAAAAAAGGAAAAAAAAGAAAGCTCTTCGATATAGCAGGAGCATTTTTTAAGGCAAGGTTTTACATCCAAATACAACCTGTATAGGTGGAGATTTTGATGTAAATCTACAAGGCTTGACCTTGACTAAAAATGAAACTGATAGACCTTTGCGGTTCTTTTTGTTGGATTTTTTTGCTTTACATTATTGACTTTTAGTTGATTACTTTTTAAATTAGTGTAACAATTATATTCATTCAATAAAATTTGGTAACTTCATTTGAATTAAAAAAACCCTTGTTCTTTTCATTGAATGAGGGTATTTTATTGTTTATTCGATTCTATTCAAAATTGGCGGTTTAAGGTTGTTTTCATGGGAATCAGGCTTTTAAAAACGGGGCAATACGCGCAGGAGACTTACAGCAGACCACTTTCAAAAAGGGTGGCGAGGATAAAGTAGGGCTACGATGTTGTTGTGAGTTTGGAGTGATGAGTATGCATTGGCTTTGTATAAAATGAATAGCAGTTGTGTAGGCCTACTCCTCGCCATTTTGAGCACTGGCAAAATGCAAGGAATAGTAGCACATCGGTTGGTAACTTATTTAACACCAACTGTGTGCTACCCTTGCATTTTTGTCTGTGCCAAATGTCCCACTTAATACTTCTGCTGTAAGTCTCCTGCATCCATTGATGGGGTGGCGGGGAAATGAGGAAATCTTATCGCTAAACAAGCATTTTTTGCACCTAACGAAAGCCCTTATCAGCATTGGTTGCTTTTGTTTTTCTGCTTTGTGAAAAACAGTACAGAGCAACGAATGCAAGGGCTGATTTTGCCCAATGGTGTGCAACTTTTGGTTTGAATAGTAATTTTCTAATCAAGTTTAAAATGGATAGGTTTTATATTTCTTACTCAAAACCTAGCCATTTTTATAGGTTAGAATGATTGTTACTGAATGAAATTGAAGTTGCACATTATTGGAGTAAATCGTTGGTGCAATAAAATGATTGTAGCGATAATTTAAAACTTCAACAATCTTCAAAAAGCCATCATCAAGGACTTTCGGAAAATGGAAGGAATCAGACCATCGGAAAGCGCCGGAACTTCAATCCAATAGCGTCTAACATGCGCTGTATATACGCAGTACCTTTTTTTCCTATGATCAAAAAAATTACTTCAGCCCGAAAAGGTATTGCGTATATACATGTTATACGCTGTTGGATGGGTTTTACTTCCGAAACGTTTGAGCGCTACTGAATTGTTGTTTGTTGGGTTCTGGATGGATTTTGGAGAGGGTTGACAATTAAATAATTATTAATCAACTATAAATAATTCATATTTAACTTAATCATATGATTTTCTTTAAATTAATAATAAAAAAAACATGAAATATCTATGTTTACTATTATTAGGAATTTTATTCATCAATTGTAAACAAAAGATGAATAAGGATGAACATTTACAAGCGATTTTAATCTATAAAGTTGAAGAATTGAATCATGTCAACGATTCTTTACAACGTGAATTGAAATATTTACAAGATAATTTAGAAGTGTGTAAGAGTAGCTATTTAGAGGAACTAAAAATGTAAAATTTAGAAATTTGGATTTTTTTAAGATCAAAAAAAAAATAACGACTTGCGTATTAGATAAATAAAATAAAAATCAAAAAAATAAGGCCTAAATTGGCCTTACTAAAAAATTATATTTTAAATTTTAAATTAATTTTAAATTAATTTTAAATTAATTTTAAATTAATTTTAAATTAATTAATCTATACATCATAGCAGAACTACTTACATTAAATTTTTTGGCTAATTCAGCTACTGCATCGTCTTCAAACCAATCGTTTTCTAAATTTGCAATCTCTTTTTTTACTAAATGTTCTGGCATAAGTATATTAGCTGCAAAATAATTAGCTTCTTTCTCGATTTTCTCTTCTTTTGATGTGTAACCATCGGCTTTTTTTCTAAAGAAAATATTATCAACGAAAGTGTTAGACATATCATTATTATGAAGAACAAAATGTCCTAATTCATGAGCAATCGTAAAATTTTTACGTTGATCAGTACCTTGTTTATTAATACCAATCGTAAATTTATCTTTAGATTTATCAATGATTAACACTCCTGAAATATCATCTTCAAACGCATATTCTTTCTTTTGGATATTAAAATGGCTAATGATATCATCAATAATAACAGGAGCTTCATTAAAAAACTGTTCATTATTAATAATGAACTGTTTTGTTGCATTACTTACTTCCTTACTAATTGCCATAAAATGATATTTTAAATTTCATCTAAAAAACTTATAAAGTTTTCGCTAAATAAATCAGACTTAGTTTTATCTAAGCTTATAACGTTTCCAATATCTATCTTATTATAAGAGATAATTGATTCCGGTAATAATTCTTTAATATCTACACCTAATATTTTAGATAATTGTAATAAAATATAGATACTAGGACGTTGTTTTCCTTTTTCAATATTAGCTATTGAGGGTCTAGACAAACCTATTTCTTTTGCCAAATCGTCTTGACTGATTCCTTTTCTAGTTCTAATTGATAAGATATTATTACCTAATTCACTGTAAAACAGGCTTTCATCTTTCATAAAACTCATTTTTTTTCTAGTTGCAAAGTTAAATAAATTTAATAATATAAAAAAAAAAATATTAATTAACGTTTATAATACTTACAAACAACCTTTGTTAATATGGTACAATATATGTATTTACAACCAAATAACCAATTATAAAGATTAATAACGTTAAAATTTTAATATAAATTAATGAAAGTTTTATAATTATTTTTTGAAACGAATTTTTTATTATATTTGCATCGAAAGTTTAGATAAAAAAAAACCAGTCGATATGGTTCGCCTGGTTTTTGGTCAAAACTAATGATTCTAAATAGCAGTAGCCCTTGCAAGGCGTTTAGCAAAAAAATAAGAATCAGTTAGATACTTGAACGTAGGAAATTCAAATGTATTCTACTTTAGTTTTTAAACCAAATTTTTCTAAGACTTTAACAATGTTTCTGATAAGAAACATATTTACGTTAACAATTTTAAAACTTTTAAAAGTCGCAGAAACAATTATTCGAGTACGATTATTATATGTACATCAAATTATTTAGAAAGATTGCTCTAGGCTCTAGAGCTTAAGTAAATTAGGTTTAAAAATTTAAAAAGAAGTCACATGACATTAAAATATACATTTGAAGGTGTTGAATATGAAACACCAAATCAATACATCAATGGGCAAGAATTAAAAGACCTATTTGGCGTACCACACACTACAGAATTATTTTTAGCAATTAAGCGTCCTTATGAAGACGAATTAATTGAAAACACCACTAAAGTCAATTTAGCTAGACCTGGGATCGAACAATTCTATGTAAAGAAGAAACTCGATTATTCAGTAAACGGTATTAGTTTCATCTCATACAAACAATTTATATCAGGTGAAGAAATTAAGTTAAAAGCTGGATTATCACTAGAATCAATATTATTTATTGATGTAGATGATGAGTGGGAAGATTCTGTAATAGAAAACGATGAATTAGTCGATTTAGCTAGACCAGGTAAAGAGAAATTTTATACAAAAGATCAATTCGAAATTATAGTAAATGGAGAATTAAAATTTTGGAATAAAAATCAAATCACATTTGATGAAGTTCTTGAGCTTGCAGGGCTAGATACAGCTGGTAATCCTAATACCGCTTACACTATTAGTTACGATAATGGACATCATTCTAAACCTGAAGGTGTCTTAGTAAAAGGAAAGAAAGTTAAAGTAGTAAATAAAATTCGTTTTTATGCTTCAGCAACTTATCAATCGTAACATGGATATAGAAAGATTAGCAACTGAAGGTTACAGTGTTAATTTTATAGACGGTCATCTTGTTTTAGAACATATCCCATATGTAAATCAAGATAAACAAATTAAATGGGGAGCTCTTGTAGCTCCTCTAAATTTAAAAGATGATTATACACTTGATCCACCGACTGATCATGTAATTAATTTTATGGGCGAATTTCCGTGTGATAATGAAGGAAATCGTATTAATGGAATACTTTTAGGAGAGAATATCGATCTTTCAAGTAATTTAAAAACTAATTATTCTTTTTCAAACAAACCACCTGAGGGTTTTACGAATTATTACGATAAGTTTATCCATTACACTAAAATAATTAGTCAGTATGCACAAGAAATAGACGCTAAATGTAAACCTAATTTAGGGAAACCATTTAAATTGTTTGAGAAGTCATCTGCAATAAATAATTTAAAATATTACGACACTAATTCTTTACGCGCTAGAATCTATAAATTAAATGAAAGGTTCAATGAAATGAGAATAGGTATAGTAGGCTTGGGAGGTTCCGGCAGTTATATTTTAGATTTTATTGCTAAAACTAACGTGTCAGAAATTCATTTATATGATGATGATATTTTCTGTTCTCACAATTCTTTCAGAGCGCCTGGAGCACCTGAAGTTGAATTACTACATTCCCAAACCTTAAAAATTGATTATTTAGAGAGTGTATATTCTAGAATGCATCAAGGAATTAAAAAACATCCTACAAAGATTAATTCAGTTAACATACATGAATTAAAAAATTTAGATTTTGTTTTTTTAAGTATTGATACTATTCCTGTTAGACAAAATATTATAGAATATTTAAAAACTAATCAAATCCCATTTATAGATGTAGGAATTGGGATAAATCAACAAGGGGAACAACTTTCCGTAATGGCACGTGTTAGTTTAAATCAAGGTAATGATCCCAATAATACGATTGAAAATCCTGAACATGATTTAAATGAAATCTATAAATCTAACATACAAATTGCTGAAATAAACGCTTTAAATGCTTGTTTAGCAGTAATCAAATGGAAACAGTTTTATGGATTTTACACAAACTCACAAGGTAATTATGTAACTAATTCATTCTGCGGTGAACCTTTCAAAATAATGAATGATGAATAATCCTGTTTTCAAAAATTCATTTGTAGAGTACATCCCATCTGATTTAAAACAAAATGTACTTTACATCTCTATGGAGAATAGTATTTGTATTCATTTATGTGCTTGCGGATGCGGAGAAAAAGTCGTTACACGATTATCACCCAATGATTGGGATTTATATTACGATGGTAAGCATATCACTATGTATCCTTCCATCGGAAATTGGAATTTCAATTGTAGATCACATTACTGGATTAGAGATAATCGTTTCGTTTTTATACCTGATATTAAGAAAAAGAAGAAAAAACCTTGGTTTATATTCTGGTAAAAAAAGCAACCCAAACGGGTTGCTTTTTTAATTAATCTTAGTTATCGATTTATATAAATCGATTGTTTCTTGATTTAAATCTTCGTTTATCTCAACATTTTGATGTAATTTATCTATGTAAATATTTATCTTATTTTTTAGCCAAACCAATTTTAATTTCACATCATCTCTTTGATTATCAAAATCTTTAAAAAATAATTTTAACTTTTGAAGATATTCAACAATTCCATGCTCATTGTCAAGATCAGGCGAAACTTCAATATAATCTAAATAGAATTTTCTATCATCGTCTATTCTTAAGGCACTATTAAAATAATTCAAAGTATCCTTTTGTCTATGTTGATCTTTAATTTCTGAAACTGTTTCTATAAAAAGTTTACTAATTATGATTCTTGGATAAAACGCTTTTTTAGATTCTAACTCATACGCTTCAACCATTGCAGGTCCAAAAATCATATTATCTTCATGAATTAAATCATCAACCGTAACACCGCCACGAACCAAATATCCTTTAGCTGCTAACTCTATTGAAAGAAATTTTAAATCCTCTAAGAAAAAAAATATATTATCTGTTTCATCATATTTATACGATATTACTATTGAATCAGAAAAATGAGTTATCTTTTTGGATATAAGTCCGTCTTCATTAACAATTTCACGATTTAATTTTAATATGTTAGCTATGGAATCAATCTTACTATCATTATTTTTAGATTCATCTATATGCGCTTTAAATCCTAAGATATCAATAAAGCAACATAGTCTTTTTTCGTATGTCATATGTTTTTAATTTATATTTAAAACTTGAAAATCTTGAGTAATTAAATATTCTGGTTTTAGATTAAACAAATAACTTTTAGCAATATTGTCACCTATTAACAAATCTTTATTTTCAATTTTATAAATGGTAATGAAGTAATTATCGTACTTTGGATTAAATAACTTACTCTCCGAAGTGATTAAAAGTAAAAGATAATTATATTCAGATGGATTACCTATACCTTGATTTGTCTTTTGAGAACTGTTATTAATTTTTATTTGATATTTAATGCCATCTTTTACTGCGTCATAGCCTATTTCTCTTTGATTTTCACAAAGGGTTAATCCATATATTTCTTGACAAAGGTATTCTGCAATATCTCCAGAAAAATTTGAGCTTCGTATGATTTGGTTTTCTTTAAGTTTCTTTGTGGAATCAAAAAAACTTATTAATTGAATTTTAATTTCAGGATTAATCATATTAGTTAGTAAATTTTATACAATATATGTAATTAATGAAAATTTATTAGCATTTACTCTCTCTTATCCTTACTTTCTGCAGGAACAGATAATACATTCATCATCTCACGAAGGCGTGAACGGACACGCTTAGTATAGAACTTTTCAATTTCTGGAGCCGAAAGGTTTGTGGTGATATATGTTTTAATACCATGTGAGATATACAAGTCGTATCTACTGAGAATTACTTCTGTCATCACATTACATTCATTTCCAAAGTATTTGAAATTATTTTCAGTACCTAGATCATCAAAACATATATTCTTTGGTGAGAAAGTATGTATATCTCCCCTACTGTATTTGTGAATAACCTCGTACCCATTCTGTATAAATTCGAATGTTACATTTCTGCAAGTTGTGTAATAAAATTTCTGATTAGCTACAGTGATTTCTTGAATCAACTGAAACCATGTAGTTTTTCCTATTCCAATTGGTCCAGTTAATAAAATGCCTTTGTTTAAATCCATTTCTAGTTCGTTGCATTTGGCTTCATCATTTAAGAAATACGCTGCAATACGAATGATGAAAGGATAATCTTCTTTTTGTAATGTGAACTTAGGATTGAAACGTTTTCTTCCCCTTTGTTCTAAATGAAATAAAAGTTTTTGATAATTAATCATAGCTAGTGTATTGGTTATAATGGTTCGTCGTATCGTTTGTTTGGTGAGGTATCTAAAGGTTTCTGAACTCCAAATGTATTTAGGTTTGGATTATTGTATTTATTCATATTGATCATCCAATTATTAGCAGCTGCAGTCCAATTTTTCATTTGTGTTTTACCTCCTACTAACCAACCATTGGATTCAAAATAGTAGAAGAACTTCTCTCCCTCCTGTTTGTTTTCGTATTTCTCTTGGAAAAACTCAATCACCTCATCATATGTGGGAATTGTACCTTTTTCTTTTTTAGCGGAACTTTTTTCTTTTTGGTTCATTTCTTCCATCTTACCTGTCTGAATATTACTTAGGTTATTTTGTTCTTTTTTATCAAAAATTAAAGATGGAATTTGTGCTTGCTTACACACATTCTCTCTATTGTTTATATGTTTATTATTTATATGTTTATATATAGGCTCTATTGGTGTTTCGGTAGGTGTTTGCATAGCATTGTCTATATCTTGCTCTTTTTTGGTACGGGTCTGTTTGCTAGGTTTAGCAACTGCCTTTTTCATACCGTTACTGTTTTTTAGTATGGTGTTTTTCGCTGAATTATTAAGTTTAGATAAATCTTGGAAATAGATTTTACTGCCCATATATGGGTTATAAGACGGTTCGTATATAATGTATCCGTTATCGTGTAGAATATTCATAGAACGATGATAGGTGCTCTTAGAAGTTATTTTACTTAAACGCATTACCTCATCTCTAATAACGAAGATTGGATTCTCAAAACGCTGTCTGTTCCAGCATTGGAATAAAGCTAAGTATAATGCGATTTGACAAGGTGCGATTTTATGATCGTACTGAATTTTGTTGTAGAAGTAATTTAATTGCTTGATGTAATTCATTGCTGTTGTATTATGGGATTTGTAAAATGTATTTAGATTTGAGATGTTGTATTCTAGTGATTAGTTTATCGTCTTACTTCTCGAAGTGACGAATGATTATTATTGGAAAAAATAAAGGCAGGCTTATTACTTTTTTGTCGTAAATAAACCTGCCTAACCAAACCAACTAACCAAATGAAATTATTATATGTTCAATCTATCTACTTTGTTTTGTTCGAGTAAATAATTGATGTCTTCTATGTTGTAGTAATATACTTTCCCAATGCGGGAAAATGTTATTCTGTTACTGTTTCTAAATTGTTTAAGTGTAGAATCTGATATTCCTAACTGTTTACATGTTTCTTTGGATCGTAACCATTTTGATTTTACGTTATTTTCTAAATAATTTTTAAGATCGATAAAGAGTACTTCACGTATGTGTTGAATATCTTCTGGATGGATTCGTTTAAATTTTTTCATTTTGATTTAGGTTTATTTCATTGACATTACAAAGTTCTGTAAACCTTAATGAATTTTTTATGTACTACATATCAACTACATAAAAATAAAATTAAGAATCCGCTGGTGATGATGGATTGAAAAGGACTGAAAGAAATGTTTTATTTACTCATTTAAGACAAATATGTTAACTCATAAGATGTAAATGAATTTTTAAGTGTAATTATATAATTACATAAAAGTTAAATAATATTTCTTGAAATGATGAGAGATTTGTAGAAGTAATAAACTCTGTGTAAAGTATAACGATGTAATAGAATGTAAGATTGATTTATATTAATCTAATAGTTTTTTACTGAGATATTCTCGTAACATATCGATAAACTTAGTTTTATTAATCTTACGTGCTTTAATATTTTGAATGATACTATTGTGATTATCGAGTTCTACATTAAATAATATTTCGAAATGTAAAATAAGTTGATTTAATTCTACTTCACCATCATTTATACATCCTGTAAGTGATAAAGCATATATTAATTCCACTAATAAGACTTTAGAAGATGTCCATTGAAGTGGAGATTTTTGGATAGTTGACTTATTATTTAAGTCATCTATTTTTTTTTGAAGATAGTGTATTACATCTGCTTTAGCATGTCTTTTACCAATTGCAACAGAAATTGAACTTGTCACATAAGTTTCATTCATTGCAGTAGTTAAATTTTGCCGCCTCCATTTGAAATATTTACGCAAGTATAATTTTTTACTTTTATGGTTAAAAGTAGACTTTGATTCTCTTAATAAGTTAATTTCATCTTCATCAATTGAATTAAGTTGAGGTATATGAGCAGAATAAAATTCAATTTCTTGAAATTTAGAAATACAATTAAAATACTTTTGACTCTCAATATTAAATAATGTTTTGTAGTAATAATAAATTCTAAATATCTTAGGAAATTCTTCTTTAAAATAATTTATCTCATCTATTGTAGAACAGAAATTATGATTAGTCAACTTTTCTTGAATAACAGATAAACATTGTTCGATTAATTGAATGGCATTTTCTGCTTCATCAATACTGTTAAGATTTTTCCTTTTTAATACAGTTAAATCTGCTTCTAATTTGCTGTAAATAATTTTTAATTGATAACTCATTTAAGTATATGATTAGTATTAATTACAATTAAATTATTAATAATCAATTTTTTACACAAAATAAAAAGACATTTTTTACAATGCCTTTTTATTATTTATTATAAATTTTAGATGATCCATATCGTTACTTACTTTCTGTTCAGTAATACGAGCATAATGTTGTGTAGTTGTAATATTTGTGTGTCCTAACATCTTAGAAACTGATTCGATAGGAACTCCATTGGACAATGTAACCGTTGTAGCAAATGTATGCCTGGCACAATGGAAAGTTAGTTCTTTATCTATCTCAGCAATTGTTGCAATTTCTTTTAAGTAAGCATTCATTTTTTGATTACTGAAAATGGGTAGTAATTTACCTTTCTTACATAAAAAATGATCTTTATACTTTTCAATGATTTGTAAAGGAATATCTAGTAATGGGATTTTAGTTGCTGTTGAGGTTTTTTGTCTGTAGGTATGAATCCATAATTGACCATCTATTCCCTTTACAATATGATTTTTTGTAAGGTTATCCACATCTACATAGGCTAAACCTGTATAGCATGAAAAGATAAATATATCGCGTACAAGGTTTAATCTTTCTGCCGGATGTTCCTTTTCATAAATTTTATAGATTTCATCTTGAGATAAGAAAACCCTCTCTACTTTTTCAATTTTTACTTTATAATTTATAAATGGGTCTTTCTGAATCCAATCATTTGCTAAACAATAATTAATAATCTTTTTGAAATTCTTGATATACTTTACTGTAGTATTGTTATTACACTTGCGCTCTGTACGAAAGTAAAAATCAAAATCCATAATAAATGCATGATCAACTTTATCGAGTCTGATATCTTCCACGTTATACTTATGTAATAAGAAATCTTTTAGATGTTTTAATGTAGTATCATACCGAACAATAGTTCCTGGAGCAAATTCTTTGTTTTCGAGTTTTTTAATTTGCTTGTTATGGTGTTCGAATATTGGAATAAGCATTCGGACTACTTCCTTTTTCTTATTGGTTAAGAAATTTTTAATATCCTCCAATGTGAGATGTTCGTCTCTTAAACTGTATTCGATTTCGAGGTTAACAATCTTCATTTTTAATACATCAAGGTAACCATTAATTGAACTGGCTTCTTGCGAACTTCCTTTGATTTTGGCATTTTTTGCATCCCAAGTCTTAGGATCAATGAATTTGTTAGTACTGAAATCCCATCTTTGCCCATTAATGGTAATTCGTAAATAAATTGCAACTAGCCCTAGTTTATTGACTCTTGCATTTCTTAAATAGACATTTAGTCTTAAATCTTGTTTCATTTGATCAATTTTTAATGGTTAGAAAAAAATTAATTAGTTATTGATTAAGAATCAAGATGTTCGATAAATGGACATGTTCGTGGTTAGGTTAAAAAAAAGGCTATCCACACGCCCAAAAATAATGTTAAAAAATTCGTCTGTAGACCTGATGTATAAAAGGATTATCAAAATTCTGGTGACCATAAAATGATGTTTTGTTTATGGTCACCAAATGGTCACTCGAAATATGTCTATATATGTCCGCAAACGGTATATTAAGGACATAAAAAAAGCCCTATTTCTACTGAAATAAGGCTTTTAACCGCTAATTGCTGTTAAAAAAGTGGAGCTGGCGGGATTCGAACCCGCGTCCAAACAAGCAACAAATAAGCTTTCTACATGCTTAGTTTATTTTTAATTGTCGGCGTAATCCTGAGAACAAACACCCTGTCATACGCTTATTTTCTAAAATTTCAAGATTCCTTAGAAACATCAGAATCTCTATTCTTACTTTCCCGTATCCCTTGATCAGACGCCGTAAGTCAAGGCTTCTGAGGGATATTCAGCTTCCGTATCTAATACGGATAAAAGCGAATCCTACTATAATTCGGATTATGCAGCTAAAGCGTACTCTTCGTTGCCAGTTAAAAAGTCGAAGTGCCTGATTAAAGTGAGTACACAACATTTCACTGCATGCTTACTTACCCATTGGACTTGCTGTCAAAACCAGTCAACCCCATTAAATAAGTTCATCTATACAATAGATGAATCACAAATTTACAAATTTTATACCAATGTTAATTAACTTTTTGTAAACATATTTTACAAATTTAAAACTCTAAATTGTAGTATTTTTAAAACATTAAACTACAAATATTTATGGATAATTTAATAAACCTTCCAAAACTAAAAGAGAGGTATGATAATTACATTAACGGGAAATTTACCGCACCAGTTAACGGGAAATATTTTGATGTAATTACTCCTATTACAGGTAAAGTTTTTGCTCAAGCGGCTCATTCTTCTGAAGAAGATCTAACCCTTGCTGTTGATGCTGCACACGAAGCATTTAAAACTTGGAGTCAAACTTCGCCAACCGAAAGAAGTATTTTATTAAACAAGATTGCCGATCGTATGGAGCAGCATTTACAAGAGATAGCTGCTGTGGAAACGTACGACAACGGAAAACCTGTTCGTGAAACATTAAATGCTGATATTCCTTTAGCTATTGATCATTTTAGATATTTTGCATCTGTTATTCGTGCGGAAGAAGGTTCTATTAACGAATTAGACAAAGACACTGTTTCTATCATTGTGCACGAACCAATTGGTGTTGTCGCACAGATTATCCCTTGGAATTTTCCAATCTTAATGGCTGTTTGGAAATTAGCACCTGCTTTAGCTGCTGCAAATTGCGTTGTGCTAAAACCGGCCGAATCTACTCCAATTTCAATTTTATATCTTTTTGAAATTATTGGAGATTTATTGCCTCCAGGAGTTGTAAATATTGTGAATGGTTTTGGATCTGAATTAGGTCGTGCATTAGTTACAAATCCTAAAGTTTCTAAAGCTGCCTTTACTGGTTCAACTACAACAGGTCGATTTGTGATGCAATATGCAACAGAAAATATAATTCCTGTAACATTGGAGTTAGGTGGAAAATCTCCTAATATCTTCTTTGAGTCAGTGATGGATCATGATGATGATTTTTTAGATAAAGCTATTGAAGGTGCTGTATTATTTGCCTTAAACCAAGGAGAAATTTGTACATGTCCTTCTCGCTTATTAATCCAAGAATCAATTTATGATAAATTCATAGAAAAAGTAATCGCTCGTGTGAATGCAATCAAAGCCGGAAATCCTTTAGATCCTAACACAATGATTGGTGCACAGGCTTCACAAATTCAGTACGAGAAAATTTTAAGTTATATTAAACTTGGAAAAGAAGAAGGTGCTGAAGTTTTAACTGGTGGAGAAGCAAATCTTTTAGGTGGTGATATTGAAAATGGATATTACATTAAACCAACTTTACTAAAAGGTCATAACAAAATGCGAATATTCCAAGAAGAAATTTTCGGACCAGTATTAGCTGTAACAACTTTTAAAGATGAAGCTGAAGCGCTAGAAATTGCAAATGATACCATTTATGGTTTAGGAGCAGGTGTATGGACTAGAGATGCACATCAACTATATCAAATACCAAGAGCAATACAAGCAGGTCGAGTTTGGGTTAATCAATACCATAATTACCCAGCCGGAGCTCCATTTGGAGGATATAAATTATCGGGGATTGGTCGTGAAAATCACAAAATGATGTTAGATCATTACCGTCAAACAAAAAATATGCTTGTTTCATATAGCAAGAAAAAATTAGGATTCTTTTAATCATTACATAACCAAAAAAAATAATACAATGAAAGCATTAGTATACAAAGGAGAACATAATATTGTCTTTGAAGAAAAACCAAAACCTGAAATTCTTAAACCTACAGACGCAATTGTTAAAGTTTTAAAAACAACAATTTGTGGAACTGATTTAGGTATTTATAAAGGTAAAAATCCAGAAGTTGAAGAAGGTAGAATTCTTGGTCACGAAGGTGTAGGAATTGTTGAACAAGTTGGTGATAGTGTAACTAATTTTAAAGTTGGTGACAAGGTTATCATTTCTTGTGTTACTGTTTGTGGGTCGTGCGAATATTGTAAAAAACAATTATACTCACATTGTAAAGATGGTAGTTGGATTTTAGGATACATGATTGATGGTACACAAGCCGAATATGTTCGTATTCCACACGCCGATAACAGTTTATATAAAATACCAGAAACTATTAGCGACGATAATGCAGTTTTAATCAGTGATATTTTACCAACTGGTCACGAAATTGGTGTACAATACGGAAATGTAAAACCTGGTGATACAGTTGCTATTATCGGTGCTGGTCCTGTTGGATTATCAGTTTTAGTAACGGCACAATTATATTCGCCTGCTCGAATTATTATGATTGATTTAGATGATAATCGATTAGAACTTTCAAAAGAACTTGGCGCTACAGATATTATTAATTCTGGTTCAAGCGACGCTGTTGCTAAAGTTTTAGAATTATTCGAAGAAGGTGTTGATGTTGCTATTGAAGCTGTTGGTATTCCATCTACTTGGGATATTTGTCAAAAGATTATTAAACCTGGCGGATATATCGCAAACGTTGGTGTACACGGTAAAAGTGTAACTTTTGATATTCAGAAATTGTGGATTAAAAATATTACAGTTCGTACAGGATTAGTAAACACAAACACTACTCCTATGTTAATTAAAAGTACAGCTGCAAATAAATTTAATTTAGATAAAATTATTACGCATCATTTTAAACTTTCAGAAATTGATAAAGCATGGGATGTCTTTAAAAATGGTGCAAAAGAAAAAGCAATTAAAGTTATAATTACCAACGATTTATCTTAAAATTTAAAACATGGTTTCAAGAGTAAACATTACAGAAAATGCCAAAAAGTTAATTGATACTTTAAAAGAAAAATATGGCGAATTGATGTTTTACCAAGCCGGTGGATGTTGTGAAGGTACACAACCACAATGTTTTAAAAAAGGAGAATATTATTTACGATACAAAGATGTTTGTATTGGGATAATTGAAGATTGTGAATTCTGGGTGGATAAAGATTTATTTGAATATTGGAAACACGCACATTTTGAATTAGATGTGATTGACGCAATAGGAGCTGGTGGTTTTTCTTTAGAAGTTCCCTTAGGGAAAACATTTAAGGTAAACTATCGAATCTTTTCTCCAGATGAATTAGAATTGTTACAACCCGTAAAATTCAACTTATAATTTTTTCATTATTTATTTTTAGTTTTAAAATGAAAAGCCACTGACAAAATCAGTGGCTTTTTATGTATTCTTTTAGAAAAAAGATCTTATCCTAAAGTTTCAATAATCTTATTGATACGTGCAATCGTCTCCTCTTTTCCTAACATAGCCATAATTACAGGAACATCTGGTCCTTGTAATGCACCAACTAAACTTAATCGTAAAGGCATTCCGATTTTTCCGAATCCAATTTCTTGTGCTGTAACAAAATTAGCCATAGCATCATGTAAAGCTTCAGCTGTAAATTCAGTTAAATTTAAAACGTCGATAAACTTCGTTAAAATTTCTGTAGAATCTTCTTTATATGCTTTTTTAGCAGCTTTTTCATCGTAAGATGTAGGAGCTATATAAAAGAATTCTCCTTGTGTATAAATATCTTTTACAAAATCAGCTCTTTCTTTCAATAATTCAATTACTTGAGTATTTAAAGTTGAATTAGCTTCTACTCCATTCGCTGCTAAAACTTCTTCAAATGCTGGTAACAATTCTTCAGCTGATTTTTGCTGTAAGTATTGATTATTGAACCAAGTCGCTTTTTCTGGAGAAAAACGAGCTCCTGATTTTGAAACTTTTTCTAATGAAAATGCTTGGATCAATTCATCCATAGTAAAAATCTCCTGATCAGTTCCTGGACTCCATCCTAATAATGCTAACATATTAATTACAGCGTCAGGGAAATATCCTTCCTGTTTGTAACCTTTAGCAACACCTTCTTCCGTTTCCCATTCCATAGGGAATACAGGGAAACCATGCTTATCTCCATCACGCTTACTCAATTTTCCTTTACCTTCTGGTTTTAGAATTAATGGTAAGTGTGCAAATCGAGGCGCTTCCCAACCAAAAGCATCATATAATAATTCGTGTAATGCCATTGATGGTAACCACTCTTCTCCACGAATAACATGTGTAATTTCCATTAAATGATCATCAACAATGTTAGCCATATGATAAGTTGGCATTCCGTCAGATTTAAATAATACTTTATCATCTAAAGTTGATGCGTCAATAGAAATTTTACCACGAATTAAATCGTCTAATAAAACTGTTCTTGTATCATCTATTTTAAAACGAACAACGTATGGGGTACCATTATCTAATAAAGCCTTAGTTTCTTCTTCACTTAAAGATAAAGAGTTTTTTAAAGCTCCACGAGTTGACCAGTTGTAGATAAAAGTTTCCTTATTTTCTTCTGCTTTTGCACGAGCTTCGTCTAACTCTTCAGCTGTATCAAATGCATAATAAGCTTTTCCATTCGCTAATAATTCTTCAACATATCCTTTGTAAATTTCTTTACGCTCAGATTGTTTATAAGGTCCTAATTCTCCTCCAAAACCTACTCCTTCGTCTGGAGTTAATCCTAACCATTTAAGAGAATCAATTATATATTGTTCAGCACCTTCCACAAAACGTGTTTGGTCTGTATCTTCAATTCTTAATAAGAATTTCCCGTTATGATGTTTTGCGAAAAGATAATTGTATAACGCCGTACGTACTCCTCCAATGTGTAATGCACCAGTTGGACTCGGCGCAAATCTTACACGAACTTCTTTTGCCATTGATTTGTATCTAAATTTTATACAAAAATAAGGTCTTCAATAGAATAATGGCTGATTATTTTTATAATATTCTATTTTTTTATCTTCGTTTTTAGAATAATAATTTATTCTTAACGAATTTTATCACAATAAATAACCACAAAATGAAATTATACACAATAGAAACCGGAAACTTCAAACTAGACGGAGGTGCGATGTTCGGAATTGTTCCAAAATCAATTTGGAATAAAACTAATCCTGCAGATGAAAAAAACTTAATTGATCTTGGGATGAGATGTTTGTTGATTGAAGATGGAGATAGATTAATCTTAATCGATACAGGAATCGGAAATAAACAAGACGATAAATTCTTTAGTTTTTATTATTTATTTGGAGATTTTTCGCTTGATATATCATTAGCCAAACATGGATTCCATCGCGACGATATTACTGATGTTTTTTTAACACACCTTCATTTTGACCACTGTGGTGGAGCCATAAAATATAACTCCGAAAAAAACTTTTTAGAACCTGCTTTTAAAAATGCAACATTCTGGACAAATGAAAATCATTGGGATTGGGCAGTCAATCCAAACCCACGCGAGAAAGCTTCTTTCCTGAAAGAAAACATACTTCCAATGCACGAAAGTGGTCAGTTAAAAATGTTATCCTTACCAAAAAACGGAGAAGATAGAATCACTGATACACCTTTAGGTTTTGATATTTTATATGTTGACGGACACACCGAAAAACAAATGCTTCCGATGATTACTTACAAAGGAAAAAAGATTGTTTATGTAGCGGATTTAATTCCAACAGTAGGACAAATTCCTTTAATTTATGTCATTGGATTTGATACGAGACCACTTATAACAGTTGAAGAAAAAGGAAAATTTCTAGAAGAAGCTGTAGAAAATGAATATATCCTATACTTCGAACATGATTGTTACAACGAATTAGCAACATTAAAACGCACCGAAAAAGGGATCAGATTGGATCAAACCTACTCATTTAGTGAAGTTTTTGGTTAAATCTTACCTTTCACACACAACGTAATATAAATCATAATACAGAACTTTTTTTTTTTACCTTTGTGTTGTCATTTTAAAAATTAGAAGCATGGCTTGTGGATCTTGTGGAACTTCTAGCAGTGGCCTTCCGAAAGGATGTAACAATAACGGTGCCTGTGGCACTGATGGATGTGGTAAATTATCAGTTTTCGACTGGTTATCGAACATGAAATTACCGAATGGTCAACAACCATTTAATTTCGTTGAAGTTCGATTCAAAAACGATCGAAAATTCTATTATAAAAACGAAAATAATATTTCGTTAAACGTAGGCGATATAATCGCTGTTGAAGGAACTCCGGGACATGATATCGGAATTGTTACACTTACGGGTGAGCTGGTTAGAATCCAAATGAAAAAGAAAAATCTTTCTTGGGAAGGTGAAGATATTAAAAAAGTATATCGTAAGGCAAACCAAAAAGATATAGAAACTTGGCAAGAGTTTCGTGAAAGAGAAAAACAAACAATGATTGACTCAAGAATCATGGCTAAAAACCTTGATTTAGAGATGAAAATTTGTGATGTTGAGTATCAAGGAGATGGTGCGAAAGTAACATTTTATTATACTGCTGAAGGACGTGTCGATTTTAGACAATTAATCAAAGAATACGCTGGGAAATTTGGTGTAAGAATTGAGATGAAACAAATTGGTTTCCGTCAAGAAGCAGCAAAAATTGGAGGTATTGGATCTTGTGGACGCGAATTATGTTGTTCAACTTGGTTAACAGACTTCCGCTCAGTAAGTACAGCAGCAGCTCGTTACCAACAATTATCAATTAACTCACAAAAGTTAGCTGGTCAATGTGGTAAATTAAAATGTTGTTTGAATTTCGAGTTAGATTCTTATTTGGATGCATTAAATCATTTTCCATCAATCGAAAGTAAATTCGAGACTGAAAAAGGATTTGCACATTGTGTAAAAATTGATGTTTTCAAGAAAGAAATGTGGTTTGCTTACGAAAAAGGAAGCGTTTTATGGTATAAATTCTCTGTAGAAGATGTACAAGAATTTTTACAAATTAACGCAAACGGAGAAAAAACTGAATCGTTAGAAGATTTAGCAAAATCTGTTGTTGATAATAAACCTTCTTTCGGTGACGGAATCGAAGAAGATTCTTTAGAACGTTTTGAGCGTAAAGAAAATTCAAAACGCAAACGTATTAAGCCAAAAAGAAAGCCTAATACCAAAGAATCTGCAAACGCGTCTAATTCGAAGCAAAATGCAGTTGAAGTAAAAGAAAAAGCTAAGAATCCTAATCAACAACAGAAAAGGAATCCAAACCAAAACAATTCTCAACGCAATAATAACAATAATAAGAAGCGTAATCCGAACCAGAATCAAGTTGCAAAACCTCAGCAAAATCAAACTGAAGGAAATACACAACAAAATTCTGAAGGACAAAAACAGAATCCTGTTAAGAAGAATCCAAATCAACAGAAAAGGAATCCGAATCAACAAGGAAAACCTCAACAGAACAAACTTGCAGAGCAACCTCAAGTACAAAAAGTTGAACAAAAAAGCACGAATCCTGCTGGTGGAGAAAATCAATCAAATGGAACAAAACCTAAAAGCAAAAACAAAAAAAGATTTCATCGTGGACCGAAACCAGATAATTCGAAACAGTAGTTTTTTATTGTTTTTAATGTTCTTATTCACAGCTTGTGAATCGAAACATTATCATCAAGAAACAAAAGATTTAAAAGGAGAATGGTCTGTTAAAAAACCTATTGAATTTACGTTTGATGTGAAGGATACAACACTAACAAAAGTAAATATGGGATTTGTTTTTAGAAATAATACCGATTACGAATACAGTAATGTTTATTTGTTTACAAAATTTACTGACCCTAAAGGAAATGTAATGGTTGATACTTTACAATATTACATCGCAAATCCTGATGGAACTTGGATTGGTAAAGGTATGAATACCAAAGAAATGTTATTGGTTTATCGTGAGAATTTAGCTGTAAAAGATACCGGAAAATACAAACTAAAAGTTTGGCATGGTATGCGTACTGATAAATTAAAAGGAATTGAAGATATCAGTTTGATTGTTGACCAAACCACTGATTAATTATAAAAATGGAAAACAAAAACAATACAAAAAAAGTAACCAAACCAGTTAAGAATAAATCCTTTTTAGGAAGAATTGTTACTCTTATTTGGATCGGATTTTTTGCTGCAATAATTGGTATTGCAGGTATATTTTGGGCTGCATCTAACGGATGGTTAGGTGAAATTCCTGATGTTCGTGACCTGGAAAATCCAGATATTTACGTTTCATCAGAAATTATTTCGTCTGATGGAGTTTTATTAGATCGATTTGAAACCGAACGTCGTACTCCTGTTGATTACAAAGATCTTCCACCTCATTTGGTTGATGCATTATTAGCAAAAGAGGACATTCGTTTCTTCGAACATCCTGGTATTGATGCTAAGGCAGCAATGCGTGCTGTAACGTCTGCTGGTGAAGCTGGTGGTGGTTCTACTATTACGCAACAGTTAGCAAAGCAGTTATACACGAAAGAGCCTTCTTCTAATGTAATCATGCGTGGTTTACAAAAGATTAAAGAATGGGTAACATCTGTTCAATTAGAAAAATTGTACACTAAAGAAGAAATTATTGCAATGTACTTCAATAAATTTGACTTCATTTTTGGAGCAAAAGGTATTGAATCAGCATCAAAAGTTTACTTCAATAAAACAACAAAAGAATTAGATGTTGTAGAAGCTGCTACTTTGGTTTCTATGTTCCAAAATCCTGTCGCTTTCAATCCTATCAAATATCCTGAAGTTTCTAAAGAAAAAAGAAACTTAGTGATTGATCAGATGGTTAAATACAACAAATTATCTTCAGCTGAAGGTGATGCTTTAAAAGCTAAACCTTTAGTTACAGATCGTCAGTATATCACAGCGCAAGACGAAACATATTCAGCATACTTTAAAACTGCTTTACGCAAAGAAATTGAAGAATGGCTAGTAGAATATGAGAAAGAAACAGGTAAAACATATAATCTTGATAAAGATGGATTAAAAATTTATGTAACTCTTGATTCTCGTATGCAATTAATGGCTGAAGATGCTGTTAAAAAGCATTTGAAAACGATACAAGAAAGATTTTTTGCAGAACAACGTGGGCGTAAAATGGCTCCGTTCTACAACATTACTGAAGCTAAAAGAAATACTTTATTAGATCAGGCTGTAAAACGTACTGATTTGTATAAATTAATGAAAGAAAACGGAAGTTCTGATGAGCAAATTAGCACTGCTTTCAATACTCCTCGCGATTCAGTAAAATTCTTTACTTGGGAAGGGATTAAATACATGAAGGATCAAACTTTGATGGATTCTATTATCTATCACAAGCATATCTTACAAGCTGGTTTAATGTCGATGGATCCTAAGGATGGTACAATTAAAGCTTGGGTTGGAGGAATTAACTGGGATTACTTTAAATACGATCACGTAAAACAAGCTCGTCGTCAGGTTGGTTCTACCTTCAAACCTTTCGTTTTTGCTACTGCAATTAATCAATTAGGATTAACTCCATGTCATACTATTTCTAATGATCGTATTCCAGGAAAATGGTCGCCAAGAAATGCAAATGGACGTTACGGTGGTTCGCAATCATTAAGAACAGCCTTAGCACAATCAACAAACGTAGTTGCTGCTCGTCTTATTATGCAAACAGGTGAAGAGGCTGTTATTCAAATGGCACGTGATTTAGGTGTAGAATCTCCTATTACAAAAGATCCTACGATCGCATTAGGTTCAGCAGATTTATCATTGTATGAAATGGTTGGAGCTTTAAGTGCATTCGCAAATGGAGGTATTTACATCAAACCACAGTTAATCTTAAGAATTGAAGACAAACAAGGTAAAGTAATTCGTGATTATACACCAACAACACGAGAAGTTGTTAATGAATACGTTGCTTATACCATGATTGATTTGATGAAAGGTGTATCTGATGGTGGAACCGGATCTTGGATCAGAACAAAATATGGAATCACTTCTGAAGTTGCTGGTAAAACAGGAACTACAAATGAAAATTCAGATGGTTGGTACATGGGATTAACTCCAAACTTGGTAACTGGTGTATGGGTCGGTAACGAAGACCGTGCGGCACACTTTGGTAGTACTGCAAACGGACAAGGTGCTGCAACCGCATTACCTATTTGGGCTTATTATATGCAATCTGTTTATTCTAGAGGTGACACATTTGGAGTTTTAGCAAGCGATAAATTTGATAAACCTGCAGATATAGACTCTCGTTGGGACTGTTCATCGCTAATGGGATTCCATCAATATAATCAAGTTCATAACAATGATATTATTGAAGGTACAGGAGAACCATTGGATCAAAATGCTACAGAAACTGGCGAAGAAATTATAGAACAATAAAAACTTCAAGATAAATAAAAAGCGACCTAATTTTTTAGGTCGCTTTTTTTATTCATTTAAATTATCATTTTCACCTGCGTGATAATCTTTCATTAAATTTCTACGTTGTTCATCCAATAATTCTTCCTGCTCTCTCCTTTTCTTCTTCATGTAAGCCGAAATTTGCTTAAAGGTTATATAAATCATTAAAGCTACTAAACCAATAATCAGAAACAATTGTATGTGATCTAAAACATTAAGGATTTTTTGATCCACTAATGCTTTTTCCATTAACTCTCTGTCTATCGACTCTTTAGTTATTTCTTCTGGTTTAACTTCTGTATTTATCATAGAATAATTATTCGAACTTAAATTTATGAAAATAGCATTTATCAAACAACAACAAATCGTATCTTTGCGAACCTATAGATTATCAATAAAATGTGTAAAACTAATAGATATACAATTACGGCTGCGTTACCTTACGCAAACGGACCATTACATATCGGGCACATGGCAGGAGTTTACGTACCTTCTGACATCTTTGCGCGTTACTTAAGAAGAAAAGGAAAAGATGTAGCATTTATTGGAGGTTCTGATGAACATGGTATTCCAATTACAATTCGTGCGAAAAACGAAGGTGTTACGCCACAAGATATTGTAGATCGTTACCACGAGAACATCAAATCTACATTAGAAAACTTTGGTGTTACTTTCGATATTTATTCTCGTACAACTTCGGCTAAACACAAAGAAGTTGCACAAAATTTCTTCAAAACTTTATACGAAAACGGGAAATTTACTGAAGACGTTACAGAACAATATTACGACGAAGAAGCTAAAGAATTCTTAGCAGATAGATACATCCGTGGTGAATGTCCTAAATGTCAGAATCCTGATGCTTACGGTGATCAATGTGAAAAATGTGGATCAACTTTAAGTCCAGAAGAATTAGTAAATCCTCGTTCAGTTTTATCTGGAAATACGCCAATTCGTAAAGAAACTAAAAACTGGTATTTACCATTAGATCAATACCAAGATTTCTTAAAAGAATGGATTATTGACGGACATAAAAACGATTGGAAATCGAATGTTTACGGACAAGTTAAATCGTGGTTAGACGATGGTTTAAAACCTCGTGCAATGACGCGTGATTTAAACTGGGGAATTCCAGTTCCAGTGGATGGAGCTGAAGGAAAAGTAATGTACGTTTGGTTTGATGCACCAATTGGATATATCTCTTTCACGCAAGAATGGGCAGAGAAAAATGGAAAAGATTGGAAAGATTACTGGCAAAATGAAGAGACTAAATTAGTACACTTCATCGGTAAAGATAACATCGTTTTCCACTGTATCATTTTCCCTACGATGATGAAGGCACACGGTGATTACATCATGCCTGATAATGTACCTGCAAACGAATTCTTGAACTTAGAAGATGATAAAATTTCAACTTCAAGAAACTGGGCAGTTTGGGCACACGAATATTTAGAAGATTTCCCAGGACAAACAGATACTTTACGTTATGTTTTAGCCGCAAATATGCCTGAAAATAAAGATAACAACTTTACATGGAAAGATTTCCAAACGAAGAACAACTCGGAGTTAGTTGGGATTTTAGGAAACTTCATCAACCGTGTAATGGTTTTATCGCACAAATATTACCAAGGAATTGTTCCTGCTAAAACAATGGAATTTGAAGAAGTTGCTCAAATCAAAGGGTTTGCAACACGTATCGGTGAACACATCGAGAAATACGAATTCCGTGCAGCTTTAACAGAATACATGAACTTAGCGCGTTTAGGAAACCAATTTTTACAAGCGCAAGAGCCTTGGAAAAAAGGAGATAATCCGGAAGAAGTAAAAGGAATTATGAACGCAGCAACTCAAATTGCTGTTGCTTTAGGACAATTAGCTGAGCCATTCTTACCATTTGCATCAGAAAAGATGTTAAATATGATGAATGTTGATAAAATCGACTGGAATATGTTAGAATCTACGGACGAATTCGTTGCTGAAGGTCATCAATTAGAAGAATCTGAATTAATTTTCGGTAAAATCGAAGACGAAGCGGTAGAAGCTCAAATCAATAAATTACAAGAAAGTAAAACAAAAAATAATATGACGAATCCAAATGCTGAACCTCAAAAAGAATTAATTTCTTTTGATGATTTCCAAAAAATGGATATCCGTATCGGAACAATTTTAGAAGCGAAGAAAGTAGAAAAAGCGGATAAATTATTCGAATTAAAAGTGGATACAGGAATGGATGTTCGTACAATCGTTTCTGGAATTGCTGAACACTTTACTTTAGAAGAAGTAGTTGGTAAACAAGCTATGGTTTTAGCAAACTTAGCGCCTCGTAAAATTCGTGGAATCGAATCACACGGAATGTTATTATTCGCTGATAAAGCTGACGGAAAATTAACGTTCGTTAATCCTGAAGCTGAAACGCCAAACGGTGTTCAAGTTGGGTAATATTTCTTTGTAAAAAGCAAAATGTATTAAATATAATAAGTTAAGCCACTTCATTCGAAGTGGCTTTTTTATTTTAAATTTTATTTTAGTTCAACATTAAGAAATATAGTATTTTAGTTAAAATTTTAATCGATGCCAAAAATACTTTTCAGTTTCATTCTTTTTATTTTACATGTAAATACATATTCACAAGAAACTAAACTTTTTGGAAATTGGATACTTGTCCGAACATTATATGATGATTTAAAACCTTTAGAAATCAATCATCCTGATTATTCACAATCTTTAATTTACGAGATAAGAAAAGATCATTTCAAGGTGAATGGTGTTAAAAATGAATTTGTAGAATTTAAGAACGGACAAATTGACTATCCATTACAAACGATTAATTATAGCTTTAAAGATGATTATTTAATTACTCAAATTAAAGGAAGCAATTTAAAACACTTCTTTTTAAAACGAGAAGATCTTTTAAAAAAACACCCAGATTTGATACCAAGTCTTTCTCAAAATAAAGATTATATCTATGATAATGCCATCGCAAATTATTCTTTTGAACAAAATGTTCCTTTAGAAAGTTATTTAATTCGTGAATTGAATCAAATTGGTATTAGTCCAAAAAATAAAGAATTTGAAATTAATTTTATTTTGAATTCTTCCAATAAAATTGAAAATATCAAGATCGAGCCATCTTCAAAATACGATGAAACAATAATTGAATTACTAACTAAATCAGAAAAATTTTTTAAAAATAATACAGATCAAAATTTGTTAATTAGCAAGAATATCAATTTAGACATACTTGGAAGTTTTTATTTAAACTCTTCAATTAGAAGAATCAAAGATGAGATTGAAGACAATTATAAAAACAATAATTTTAAAAAAGTAATAGAATTATCTCCAAAATTTAATAAAGCAATAGAAGATGAAAATGAGAATCAACAATTAATTAAATCAACAAAAAAATTAATAGCGATTTCTTATTTAGCGACTGGTAAAACACAATTAGCTTGTTTTGATTTATTTGAAATTGGTGGTAAATCAGACTTTTCAGTTAGAAATTATTTCTTGGACTTTTGTAAAGATTATACTCATATTAAATAAAATCAGTTTTCTAAATACATCTTATAAAATTGGTGCTAATAAACGACATACTGAAGCAAAGGCTCGTCTAAAAATTGAAGTATTTTTCCACATAGCAAATGTCATTAAACTCGAATCTCTTTTATCTTGCTCATAATCTGCAATCATTTTAGTGATGAGTGCTTGATCATGTACAATAGCGGTTAACTCGAAATTAATAAAGAAACTTCTATTGTCTAAATTAACAGTTCCGATAAAGGCCAAATCATCATCAATAACTATTGTTTTCGCGTGTACAAACCCTTTCTCATACAAATACACCTTTACATTTTGTTCCATCAATTTCTTAGTAAAAGACAACGAAGCTTCTTGTACAATTATCGAATCTCCGTTCTTAGGCATCAATAATTCTACTTCTACTCCACTGTTTACGGCAATTAACAAAGCTGATTTAAACTCATCACTTGGTATAAAATAAGGAGTTGTTATTCTAACTTTCTTTTTAGCTAAAGTAATCGCCAAAATCATCGATTCCATTGCCGATTGTATGGGCGCACCAGGTGTAGTAAAAGCAAACCCAACGATGGCTCCATTTTTCACCTCATCATGTATTTTTATATAATCATAACTAAATATATTAAAATCCAATCCATCGGTCATCTTCCAATCCATCCAAAATTTTAATTGTAATAAATTAACCGCTTCTCCTTTAATTAACAAGGATGTATCTCTCCAATACAACTTATTAGAATCATTGTTAATGTATTTATCAGAAATGTTGATTCCGCCTACAAAAGCAATTTCACCATCAATAATCAAAATTTTACGATGATTTCTAAAATTGGAATTAGCTAAAGAATTAAACTTTACAGGTAAAAATGTTTGATATTGAACATTCGTATTTTTAAAAAGTTCCAAATAATTTTTATTGAGTTTTGGAGATCCAAAATCATCCGTAGTTATCCTAACTTCAACACCATCATTTGCTTTCTCTATCAGGATATTTATGATTTCGTTTCCAATATCATCCAGTTCGAAAATATAATATTCCAAATGGATGTGATGTTTAGCATTTCGTATGGCGTGTATAAATTCAGGAAATTTTTCTTCTCCGTTTTGCAATAATTTAACTTCACAATTCATAAAAGGCGGAGATGATAAACTATGATTCAGGTATTTAAAGACTTTTACTTTTGCGCCAATTCTTTCCTCTATAACTTCAAAATCCTTTTCAATTAAATGATTAATCTTTCGCCAATTTTTTATAAAATCAGCAGAAGTTTTTTTATCATTCTTTTTAAAATATTGATCTTTCTTAAAATCTTGTCCAAAAAAATAGTAAATAATAATTCCAACAATCGGAATCATAATTATGACTAAAATCCAAGCAACCGTTTTGGTAGGATTTCTATTTTCTATTAAAATTGTAAAAATTACTGCTAGATAAATACATGTTAACGGAACCCAATACCATTGTTTAAAAAAGTTCCAGATTTGAAGTAATTCAATGCTAATATCCATTTATTGAAAAATATTTTAAAAATAATTTTAATTTTATTCATATCATAATCAACATGGTAAAACATAACGGATAAAAATTTTTATAAATATTTTAAAAAACATTTGGTAAAATCAAAATTCGATGCGTATATTTGCAGTCCCAAATGAGAAGGTGCCTTAGCTCAGTTGGTAGAGCAAAGGACTGAAAATCCTTGTGTCCCTGGTTCGATTCCTGGAGGCACCACTTTCTTTAAAACCTCAAACAAATTGTTTGAGGTTTTTTTATTTAATATTAAAAAATTTAAAACATAAGTTTAAAGAAAAAAAATTCTTTAACTTGCATATAAGTTAAAACTTATTGTTTTAATCAAAACATACATTCATATATGGAAATTGGCAACAGACCTTGGGGTACATACTACGTTTTAGAAGACGAAGAAACGCATAAAGTTAAACGCATCGAAGTAAATATCGGTGGTCGTTTGTCTTATCAGTACCACCAACACAGAGCTGAAGTTTGGACAATCGTTAAAGGAACTGCAAAAGTTACTTTAGACGGTGTTGATACTATTTACCATCCTGGTGAAGTAGTTATCATTCCTTTACAAGCTAAACATAGAATCCAAAATATAGGTGATGAAACTTTAATTTTTATTGAAGTACAGCATGGGACATATTTTGGCGAAGAAGATATCATCCGAATTGAAGATGATTACGATCGAGGAAACGATTAAAATACCTAACCAAATATACTAAACTCTTAAAAAAGACAACTATGAAAATTGGAATAACTTTTAGTGCTTTTGACCTATTGCATGCTGGGCACATTAAAATGCTGGAAGACGCTAAAGAACATTGCGATTACTTAATCGTTGGTTTACAAACTGATCCTACATTAGATAGACCGGAGAAAAACAAACCTACGCAAACTGTTGTAGAAAGATACATCCAGTTAAAAGGTTGTAGATTTGTTGATGAGATCGTTCCCTACGCTACTGAACAAGATTTGGAAGATATTTTAAAATCTTTCAAAGTTGATGTTCGTATTCTAGGTATTGAATACAAAGACAAAAACTTTACAGGACGCGAATACTGCGAGGAAAAAGGAATTGAGTTATATTATAATTCAAGAGACCACCGTTTTTCAAGTTCTGGATTAAGAAAAGTTGTCGCAGAAAAAGAACAAATGAAACTTTTAAAGAAAGCATAAATAAAAAAGGATTGAAATCGATTTCAATCCTTTTTTTATTATCCTAAATACCATTCTAAAAACATATACCAAATTGCCATTGTAATAAAAGATAACGGAATACCTACGCCAATCATCATATTTGCTAATCTTGGCTTCAAACCATATTGCACTGCAACAATAGCTCCTGTAATCATTGGCGGCATCGCAGCTTCCATAATCGAAACTTTAATCGGTAAATCATTTTGTTTAAACCCTAAACAATAAATCAAGAAACAGATCATTGGCCAAATAATTAAACAATAAAATAATCCTAAAGCCAAAAACTTCCAATGTTTACTTCTTCTTTCTATTTTTAACTGAAAACCAACCGAAACTAATGCTAAAGGACTAACAGTTGCCATTAGTTTTCCCAAAACTTCTTTTGTATAACTTGTAAAGTGAAGATTTAATAACAGCATTCCTAAACCTACTAAAAACGCAATAAATGGCGGAAATTTAATTAGATTGATTAAGATTGATTGTATACTTTTCTCTCCTTTAGAATAACTCATCGCTGTTAACATTCCTAAACTTGATAAAACCACTACAGTTCCTGGAATATCTACAATTATTAAAGTCTTTATCCCTTCATCACCGTATAAAGCTTGAATAACCGGTATTCCAACAAAAGAGGTATTACCTAAACCCGCGGTTAAAAGCAAACATCCAATCAATTTATTTGACCATCCAAAATACTTTCCAAGAGGAATAAATAGAATCGCGGCAAATAAAAATCCTATATAAGCTACTGATGTCGGAAACAACAATTCCCAATTCAATTCAATCTCAGGTAAATGATACAATGCCATCGCTGGCACAGATATAAATAATACAAATTGATTTAAAACAACATGTGTATTATTCGGGAAATTTGGTAATCTTTTGATAACTAAACCAATAAATAAGCAGAGAAATAATAATATAATACTAGACAAAGGGTTAGAATTTTTATTAAAATTACATTTAAAATCACTGAAAAGCTTGATAAAACCTAAGAATTTTATTTATTTTTCTAAATATAAAATTCTTAATTCAGATTATATCAAAAGGTTGTACCTTTGCACCATGTCAAATTTAGTTGCAATTGTAGGAAGACCAAACGTTGGTAAATCAACTTTCTTCAACCGTTTAATCCAAAAAAGACAAGCTATCGTTGATGACACTTCTGGTGTTACACGTGACCGTCATTATGGAAAATCGGAGTGGATTGGTAAAGAATTTACCGTAATCGATACCGGAGGGTATGTCGTTGGATCAGATGATACCTTTGAAGAAGAGATTCGTAAGCAAGTAGAATTAGCAATCGACGAAGCAAATGTTATTTTATTCGTTGTTGATAATCAAGCTGGTTTAACGGACATGGATAAGGAAGTTGGCAACCTTTTAAGACGCACTAAGAAGCCTACATTCTTAGTTGTGAACAAGGTTGATACTAACAAAAATTTACACGATACTTATGAGTTTTACAACTTAGGTTTCGAAAAAATGCACACGATCTCTGCTATGACAGGATCTGGTACAGGTGAATTATTAGATGAAGTAGTTGAATGTTTTGAAGATGTCGTTTACGAAGATCCATACGAAGGTTTACCTCGTGTGACTATCGTTGGACGTCCAAATGCAGGAAAATCTACATTCATCAATGCTTTATTAGGTGAAGAACGTAACATTGTTACAGACATCGCCGGAACAACTCGTGATTCGATCGAGACTTTATATAACAAATTTGGGCAAGAATTCGTTTTAGTGGATACTGCCGGAATGCGTAAAAAAGGTAAAGTAAGCGAGGATTTAGAGTTTTACTCTGTAATGCGTTCAATCCGTTCTATCGAAGAATGTGATGTATGTGTTTTAGTTGTAGATGCTACACGCGGTATTGAAGCTCAGGATTTAAATATTTTATATTTAGCTGAAAGAAACAAAAAAGGTGTGGTTATCTTAATCAACAAATGGGATTTAGTTGAAAAAGAAACAAATACAATGAAAGAATACGAAGATCAAATTCGTAGACGTATCGCTCCTTTTAACGATGTTCCAATTTTATTTATTTCTGCGTTAACAAAACAACGTGTACACAAGGCTGTAGAAACATTTATTCGTGTTTACGAAAACCGTACTCGTCGTATTCGTACAAGTAAATTAAATGAAATTATGTTACCAATTATCGAGATTACTCCTCCTCCAGCAATTAAAGGAAAGTACATTAAGATTAAATATGTAACACAATTACCAACAAAAACGCCTCAGTTTGCATTTTTCGCGAACTTACCACAATATGTGAAAGAGCCTTACAAACGTTTTATTGAAAACCATTTAAGACGTGAGTTTGATTTCTCTGGTGTTCCAATTGAGATTTATTTCAGACAAAAATAATTGCATTAGCCATTCCATTTCGGAATGGCTCTTTTTATTTCTTCACTATAAATATGCTGACGAAAAGTTATTGCATAAAAAAAACTCATCAATTGCTTGATGAGTTTTAGTTTGTGACGTTGGCAGGATTCAAACCTGCAACCTCTTGAGCCGTAATCAAGTGCGCTATTCAGTTGCGCCACAACGCCATTTGAAAATCAGAATGTTTATTCCTTAATTCGAGTGCAAATATAAGGCTGTTTTATTCAATAATCCAAGTTTTAGCTTAAAAATTTTCAAACATTTTTATAATCAGCTTTATATCAACCAATTATTAAATAAAATAATTTAAACTTTATAAATTTATTATCTTGTTCCTCATTAACAAAGGATTCATATGTTCAAAAAAATACTTTTCGCCACATTAATATCACTTACTTTCAGTTGTAAAAAATCAGAAGAAACTAAACAAAACATTTATAAAACTGATTTTAAGTACGCAAAGGAAATTCTATATACGGAAGACGAAAATAGCATTACAATAAAATCTGGAGTAAATTCAACCACATTTAATAAAAAGGAATTACCAATTACCAATATAATGGTTGAAACTGTTTCTGGAATCGCCTTTTTAGACGAATTAGGAACTGTTTCTACCATAAAAGGTGTTGCTGATTCAAAGTATATTTATAATCCAAAAATCGCCGCTAAAATTAAGAATAAAGAAGTTTTAGAAATTGGAAATGTGAATGAATTATATCTGGAAGTTATTTTACAACACAAACCTCAAGTAATTATCGCCAGTACAAATCCTGTTTTAGCTAAATATCATCAACAATTGGAACAAAATGGAGTTAAAATTCTTTACATTGATGAATATCTTGAAAATGATCCGTTAGGTAGATTAGAATATTTAAAGGTTTTTGGGAAAATTTTAAATAAGGAAGATTTAGCTCTACAACGATTTGAAAAAATTGAGAAAAAATACGACTCAATCAAATCTATTATTCAAAATCATGGTAAAGGCAACGTTAAAACTTTAGTAAATACGATGTTTGGTGATGTTTGGTATTTACCAACGAAAAACAATTTACAAGCGAAATTAATCAATGACGCTAAAGGAAATTATATTTTTAACGATAAACAATCCGAAAATACTTTAAACTTATCTTTTGAAGAAGTTTATACCGAAGCCAAAAATGCAACGCATTGGATTAATCCTAATTACAATTCCTTAGCTCAAATGAAAGCTTCTTACCCGAATTATGCTTGGTTTGACGCATACAAAACAGGTAAAGTTTATAATTCAGATAAAAGAAGTAATATCTACGGCGCGAAAGATTATTTTGAACAAGGAATTATCAGACCAGATCTAATTTTGAATGATCTTGGTAAGATTTTTTATCCAGATCTTTTTCCAAAATACAATTTGTATTTTTATCAACAACTGAAATAAGATGAATCTTATTATTCACGAATTTGAAAATTATATTTTAAAAAATTTAAATTATTCAATTTCAAATCTTCAAAAATACGAAGAATGTAACGAATATTTGGGCTATAATTTCATCGCTAATAATCAGTTATTTAAATTTAGAAAAGCAAAAATAACTCCTAAAAAAGTTGGGCAATTTGTAACTTTATGGAAAAGAAATGAACAGAATATAACCGAACCATTTCACGAGAATGATTGTTTTGAATATGTAATCATAGCAACATTAGACAATGCTTATCTTGGGTATTTTATCTTTCCGAAAGCAGTTTTGATTGAAAAGAATATTATTTCATCTAATATAAAAGAAGGGAAAAGAGGATTTAGAGTTTATCCTAAATGGTGTAATCCTACGAATAAACAAGCCATTAAAACCCAAAATTGGCAACTTGAATATTTTATAGAAATAATTAAAAATCAACCTGATTTAAATCGAATTAAATCATTATTAAAATAAAAAAGGAGCTTAAAAGCTCCTTTTCAAATTATATTTTAAATTCGATTAGAATAATTCAGATTTGAATTGCTCTAAGAAACGAACGTCATTTTCTGTGTATAAACGGATATCTCCAATTTGATATAATAATAAAGCTATACGCTCAATTCCCATACCGAATGCGTAACCAGAATAAACTTCTGGATCAATATTTACGTTTTTCAATACGTTAGGATCAATCATACCACATCCCATAATTTCTAACCATCCAGTACCTTTTGTCATACGGTAATCTGTTTCAGTTTCTAATCCCCAGTACACATCAACTTCTGCTGATGGCTCTGTAAATGGGAAATAAGATGGACGTAAACGAATTTCTGACTTACCGAATAACTCTTGCGTAAAGTAGCTTAATGTTTGCTTTAAATCTGCAAAAGAAACGCCTTTATCGATATATAAACCTTCAATTTGATGGAACATCATATGTGAACGAGATGAAATCGCTTCGTTACGGTAAACACGACCTGGCGCTAAGAAACGCATGGGTGGTTCGTGGTTTTCCATGTGACGAATTTGTACAGACGATGTGTGTGTACGTAAAACGATATCTGGATCTTGCTCGATGAAGAAAGTATCTTGCATATCACGCGCTGGGTGATATGTTGGTAAATTTAATGCTGTAAAGTTATGCCAATCATCTTCGATTTCTGGACCTTCAGAAACTCCAAAACCAATACGTTTAAAAATCTCTAAAATTCTATTTTTCGTGATGTTAATTGGGTGACGAGAACCTAAAGTAAACGGTTCACCAGGACGAGTTAAATCTAATCCAGCATCAATAGTTCCTTCAGATGAAGATTCATTTTTAAGAACTGTTGATTTCTCTGTTGCTAATGTTTTTAATTCATTTACAACTTGACCAAATTCTTTCTTCTCTTCGTTTGGAACTGCTTTGAATTGCGCAAACAAATCATTTAAAATCCCTTTTTTACCTAAAAATTTAATTCTAAACTCCTCAATTTCGGCAGGATTAGTCGAATGGAAGTTTTTAACTTCTTCTATATATTGTTTGATTTGGTCAATCATGATTATAAATACAATTTGAATACAAATTTAACAATTATTCAACTGAATAGACAAGTTTTAACGTGGATAAAAGAAAATAAAAAATCCTTTCGAGTCTAAACTCGAAAGGATTGTATGTAAAAACTTCGTAAAAGATTAAACCATTGAAATACGTAACGTATTTGTGATTCCTTTTTCGAAAGCTGGCATTGCATTTAAGTTTACGATGTAATCACCGTAATCAATATAACCACTATTTTTCGCTAAAATATTAACTTCTGTTACCGTTTGATCTGTCGATGTATCACGTGGATCGTAATTAATCGCTTTAACACCCCATAATAAGTTTAACATTCTGTTGATGCGTTTACTTGGATTGAAAACTAAGATGAACGCATTTGGACGATGTGATGAAATTTGGAACGCTGTATAACCAGAATATGTTAATGTAGCAATTGCTTTTGCATCTGTATGAGACACCATTTTAGCTGCATTATAACAAACAATATCTGTTACGAAACGTTCGTTTCTAACTTTTGGTTTGTGCTCTGGAATTCTAATGTGTTCATCATCTTCTACCGTTTGTAAAATCTTCGTCATTTTTTCAATAACTTGGATTGGATACATACCTACAGAAGTTTCTCCTGATAACATCACCGCATCAGCACCATCAAAAACAGCATTTGCAACATCAGAAACTTCTGCACGAGTTGGTGTTAAACTCGAAATCATTGTTTCCATCATTTGTGTAGCAACAATAACTGGTTTACGAGCTAATTTAGCTTTGTCAATTAATTGTTTTTGAGCTTTTGGAACGATTTCAAACGGAACTTCAACTCCTAAATCTCCACGCGCTACCATTAATCCATCCGAATGAACTAAAATATCATCAATATTATCTAAAGCTTCTGGCTTTTCGATTTTTGAAATAATTGGAATTTTAAAAGAAGCGTGTTCTTTAATAAAATCTTGTAAATCTACTACGTCTTGACCTGAACGAACGAAAGATAATGCAAACCAATCTACTCTATTTTCAATAGCGAATTTAGCATCTTCCTTATCTTTTTCAGTTAAAGCTGGTAATGAGATTTTAGTGTTTGGTAAGTTTACTCCTTTTTTAGAACGTAACGGTCCACCTTGAATTGTTTCTGCCTTAACGATATCTACACCGTTAGTTTCTACAACTTTCAAGATTAATTTACCATCATCAATTAAGATGTTTTCACCAACTTGTACGTCTTGAGCAAACTTTTTGTAAGTCATAAAAACTTTTTCGTTTGTCCCAATTACATCTTCATTTGTAAAAGTTAAAATATCACCAGGATTAATAACAAAATCCTCGTGCTCCATTTTACCTATACGAAGTTTTGGACCTTGTAAATCGGCTAAAATAGCTGTATTGAATCCAAATTCTTCATTTAATTCATGAATTGTATCTATTTTATTTTTTACGTCTTCATAATCAGCATGAGAAAAATTGATACGAAATACATCAGTACCTTTTTTCATCATTTCTAAAATTACTTCTCGACGTTCTGTTGCTGGACCTAAGGTTGCAACAATTTTTGTTTTTTTAAGATAGTTTTTATCGTAAACCATATTTTCCTTTTTTTTGCACACGTTTATATTTAAAATATCAATCGATTAGCATCGCTAATGTCATCGACATCATAAATTTCAATATTATCTATAAAATTATTGGTTTTGAAAGGAATTATCAAATTATCAATATCATCATCCCATCCAGTTACCTTTAAAATATAGTTACAATTCTTGTATTTTGAAATTAAAGGAAAATCTGCTTGAAATAATTGAGTTAAATCTACTTCATTATTTTTAAAAACCGATTCAATTGGTCGATTTTTAATAATATGATAATCTATTTTATTAAAATCATCATACCAATGATAGCTTGAAAAAAAGAATTCCTGCTGATTTATTAAGTAATCATAATCTTTAATACGTTCAAAACAGGTATTAAAGTTAAGATTTAAATGGTATATAAACTGAAAAGGATCCTCGAAAGAAGAATTAACTCCTACTAATTGAAAATCGATAAAATCGTCTAATAATAGGATTTCCGCCATTCAATTATATGTTTTCTATTTTTTTCTGAAGAGTATAATAAGCTCTTTTTGAGGCACTTTCTTCAGCTTTTTTCTTTGATGTTCCTCTTCCTTTAGAAATTACTTTATCATTTAAACGGATGACAGATACAAAAACTTGTAAATCTTCCGCATTTTGTTCTTCAAAAGTATTGAATCTTAGCGTATTTCTTGTTTTTTGACTCCACTCTAAAATCAAAGATTTATGACTTGTAATGGTAGATTCTAAACGGTCTAAATCCGCGTAAGGATCAATAATCTTAAATTTGATAAAATCTTCTACAGCTTTAGCTCCTTTATCCACATAAATTGCACCCACTAAAGCTTCCAATAAATCACCATTTACATCTTCTCCAAGATTTGCGTGGTTATTTTTTGGTTCTAGGTAATTAAGTAATCCTAATTGTTTTGAGATTGAATTTAATTGTTTTCTGGAAACGATTTTTGAACGCATTTTAGTTAAATAACCTTCCTGCTGTTCTGGTGCTTTGTTATACAAATGTGTAGCGGCAGAAGCGCCAAGTAATGCATCTCCTAAAAATTCTAATCTTTCAAAATTTACACTATTTCCTTTATCGTCTTTTTTTTGTGCCGATCGGTGTGTGAACGCTTCCGTAAAAACATCGATATTCTCTGGATAATATCCTAAAATAGACTTCAAAAATTCAAATAAAGGCTCTTGAGCTGAAAAATTAGCTCGTTTTTTTTTAAAAGAAAATAAATTTTTAAAGAAAAACATTACTTATACTTCTTAAATATCACACATGCATTGTGTCCACCGAATCCGAATGTATTGCTTAAGGCATAGTTGATCACTTTTTCTTTCGCAACATTGAATGTATAATCAATTCTAGGATCTAGATTTTCATCGTCCGTAAAGTGATTAATTGTTGGGGGAACAATGTCGTTTTTAACTGCACTAATAGCTGCAATCGCTTCAACAATACCAGCAGCACCTAAAAGGTGACCTGTCATCGACTTAGTAGAGTTAATTTGAATATTGTATGCATCTTCACCAAATAATTTAGTGATTGCTTTAGATTCTGCTATATCTCCTAAAGGAGTTGAAGTTCCGTGCATATTGATATGATCAATATCTGCAGTTCCAATACCTGCATCTTCTAATGCGTTTTTCATCACGTTGTATGCACCTAATCCTTCTGGATGTGGAGCTGTTAAATGATGAGCGTCGGCAGATAAACCACCTCCAACTAATTCTGCATAAATTTTTGCTCCACGAGCAATTGCATGTTCGTATTCTTCAAGAATAATACATCCACCACCTTCTCCCATGATAAATCCATCACGATCTTTGTCGAAAGGACGAGATGCTGTTTTTGGATCATCATTACGAGTAGATAATGCGTGTAATGCATTAAAACCTCCGATACTTGATTCTGTTACCGCTGCTTCTGAACCACCTGTTACGATTGCATTAGCTTTTCCTAGTTGGATTAACATTAATGCGTCGATAATCGCGTTAGTAGATGATGCACAAGCTGAAACAGTTGTATAATTAGGTCCCATAAGACCAAATTCCATTGAGATATGACCTGGAGTAATATCTGCAATCATTTTTGGGATGAAGAATGGATTGAAACGTGGCGTTCCATTTCCAGTTGCGTAGTTAGTAACTTCTTCTTCAAAGGTCTTGATACCACCAATACCTGATCCCCAAATTACACCTATACGCTCTTTGTTTACATTGGCATCCTCTAGAATACCACTGTCTTTGATTGCTTCTCTAGCTGCTATAATCCCCAATTGTCCGCAACGATCAAGTTTACGAGCTTCTTTGCGGTCGAAATGATCTTCAATATTGAAGTTTTTCACCTCGCATGCAAATTGAGTTTTGAACTGTGAAGCATCAAATAGCGTAATAGGCGCAGCGCCACTTACTCCATTTTTCAATGCTTCCCAGAATTCTGGGTAAGTATTTCCAATTGGAGTAAAAGCGCCTAAACCTGTTACTACTACTCTTTTTAATTCCATTTATGAAATAAGGAATTATTACTTGTTTAAGTCTTCGATGTATTTAACAGCTTGACCAACAGTTGAAATTTTCTCAGCTTGATCGTCTGGAATTTGGATATCAAATTCTTTTTCGAATTCCATGATTAATTCAACTGTATCTAATGAATCAGCTCCTAAATCGTTAGTGAAGCTTGCTTCTAGAGTTACTTCGCTTTCGTCAACTCCTAATTTATCTACGATAATCGCTTTCACTCTTGATGTAATGTCAGACATAATATTCTATTTTTAATTGTTGTAAACTATTGCAAAAATAAAAAACTTAACTGATATGCAAGTTTTTTTTTATATGCATGCATAAGAACCACTAAATATATAATATTTTTTGGTTTACGAAAACGATTAAGTTAATGACATAAATCAAAAAAAATTATTATAATTTAGCTTAAATTTGTACGATAATTTTATCGAAATTCTAAAAAACTATAATAAAATCACAAAAATGAGCATAGAATTGGAAAAGTACGGAATTAAAAATTCCTCGGCACATTATCAATTATCTCCTAAAGAATTAACTGAAAGAATGGTAGAGATTGGTCAAGGTGAAGTAACTTCATCTGGAGCTGTTAATATCTTAACTGGAGAATTTACAGGTCGTTCGCCTAAAGATCGTTTCATTGTAAAAGATGAATTGACTGAAGAAACTGTATGGTGGGACGGTAACATAAATATTCCTTTCGACTCTGATAAATTTGATGCTTTATATGATAAAGTTGTTGCACACTTAAGTGGAAAAGACATCTATGTTCGTGATGCTTTTGCTTGCGCAGATGATAGATTCAAAACTAAAATTAGAGCTATTACCGAAACTCCAGGAGCTAATTTATTCATCTATAATATGTTTATTCGCCCAACTGCTGAAGAATTAGCTAGTTTTGGTGATGCTGAATGGACAATTATTAATGCTCCAACGTTTGTTGCTGATCCTGAAACTGATGGTACAAGACAACACAACTTCTCAATCTTAAACTTTAAACGTAAAATCGTTTTAAACGGTGGTACAGGTTATACAGGAGAGATGAAAAAAGGTATTTTCTCTGCCTTAAACTTTATCTTACCTGTTGATAAAAACACATTACCAATGCACTGTTCTGCTAACTCTGGTGAGAACGGAGATACAGCAATGTTCTTTGGTTTATCTGGAACAGGTAAAACTACTTTATCTGCAGACAAAAATCGTCGTTTAATCGGTGATGATGAGCACGGATGGACTGATGATAATACTGTTTTCAACTTTGAAGGTGGATGTTACGCAAAAGTAATTAACTTATCTGCAGAAGGTGAGCCAGAAATTTATGGTGCAATTAAAGAAGGTGCATTATTAGAAAACGTAGCATACTTTGAAGGAACTAAAGAAGTTGACTTTGAAAATACTGAAATTACTGAAAATACACGTGTTTCTTACCCAATTGATTTCATCGAAAATATCGCTGAACCATCATTAGGTAAAAATCCTAAAAATATTTTCTTCTTATCGTTTGATGCTTACGGAGTTTTCCCTCCAATCGCTAAGTTAAATCCAAACCAAGCTGCTTACTTATTTATCTCTGGATATACATCTAAAGTTGCAGGAACTGAAGCAGGTGTTACTGAACCTCAGACTACATTCTCTTCTTGTTTTGGAGCACCATTTATGCCGTTACACCCAACTAAATATGCTGAAATGTTAAGCGATAAAGTTGAGAAAACTGGTGTTAATGTTTGGTTAATCAATACAGGTTGGAACGGACAGAAAAAACGTATGTCTTTAAAAGATACACGTGCCGTAATTAATGCAGCTTTAAACGGAGATTTAGACAATGTTGAATTCAAGAAAGATCAATTCTTTGGATTTGAAATTCCAGTTGCTATTGACGGTGTTGATGCTGAAAAATTAAACCCAGCAACTTCTTTTGATTCTGCTGAAGCTTACGAAGCTAATGCGAAAGAATTAGCTGATAAATTTAAAAAGAACTTTGAGAAATTTTCAGAATATGCAACTCCAGAATTACTTTCTGGTGGACCATTAATCTAAAATTAGCTTAATTTTTAAATATAAAGAGTCGATTTCTTACGAAATCGACTCTTCTTTTTTATTGATATTTTAATACTATAATTGGCGCTAATTTGATCCCGTATTTTGGATTATTTAAAATAAAATAATTTAAAGCTTTTACGATAATTTTTTTTATTCCAGTTTTATCTATTTCACAATAAAAACTATTATCAACAGCTAATTTCAAACCATGTTTTTCACCAAGATTTTTGTAATAATTTAAAGGTAAAATTCGTTCAGTCCAAGCACCAAATTCGGGTTCACAACAATTATAAGAATCGATATTTATCTTCTGAAAAGTCTTATATTCTTGATAAAATTTCACAAAATCATCTAAATCTACATATCGTAAACCTCTTGATTTTTCTGCTAAAAGATTAATTTCATCGTCATTTAAGTTTAAATAATTTTTTGAAATATATGATTTTCTCTTGGGTATAAAATCTTCGACCTCATCTTTAATCATTGCTTTTTGCAATTTTTTAGATTTAATTTTATTATCAAAATTAGAAGCAGTAGTAAAAATCATTTTGATTTTAGGGTTGATTTGAACTAAATTTTTAAACATTTCATCCAAATCATACACATGTTCAATTGTATCCGTAGAAATTAAATACTCAACATTTAAATTTTCCTGACGAACCAACTTTAAAATATCTTCTGATGATCCAGTTACATAATAATCTGGACCAAAACCAAGTGATTGAGCTATTTTCTGAGCTGTTTTAACAGAGTTTGGGTTAAAATCGCAATAGATTACTTTAAAACCTAAAAGCTTCAAATAAAGGCTTAAAAATCCATGACCACCACCAAAATCTATAATCCATTTGTCTTTAAAATCGTTTTTAGAAACAAATTCTTGCACTGAAAAATCAAATAATTGAATGTAATAGAAAAAAGTAGGCTTCATTCCTAAAATATAATTCAGATTATAATCTGTTAAACCTAATTTCTCGAACTCAATATTGTTCAATAAATCATTGAATTTAATTACATTTTCGGAAGTAAAAGTTGATTTATAGTTTTGATAAATTGACATTTTTACATTTTTAAATAAAATTCCTTCGTAAGATTGATATAATCTTCCGTGTACTGATGTCTAGCAATTTCTACAATTAATTCTGAGAAAATTGTTTCTTGAGAATTAAATTTTAGATTGATTAAACTACGTTTAGCTTCAGCTTGTTTGTTGCCTTTTACACGAACAATTTTTGACGGAAAAAGACTTAATTCTTTTGCAATTTGAAGGAAATTAGCTTCCAAATCATAAGGAATTACAAAACTAGCAACTCCATTTTCGGTTAATAATTGTGCAGTTTTGGAAAGTAAATCATCAAAAGTAAGAGTTTCTTGTTGCCTCGCTTTTTTTCGTGCATCTAATTCTACCTTTTCGTTTATCACAAAAAATGGCGGATTACTTACGATTAAATCATATTTATAATCTGAAATAAAATCTTGAATTGCTGTTTTTTGAACCTGTAAACGATCAGAAAATTTTGAATTCGTAAAGTTTTCTTGCGCTTGAATAAATGCATCATCGTCTAATTCTACTGCATCAACAATAGCTTCAGGAAAACGCTGCGCGAGCATCAAAGAAATTAAACCTGTACCTGTACCAATATCCAGAATTTTGTTTCCAGATTCTAAATTTGACCAAGCTCCTAAAATTACTCCATCTGTTCCAACCTTCATTGCTGTTTGATCTTGATAGATATCAAACTGCTTGAATTTAAAAGGTTTTCTATTCATGATTATAAGGTAAATGAATAATAAATTTAGTTCCTACGTCTTCGGTACTTTCAAAAGTTATTTCTCCGTCATAATCCTCAATAATCTTTTTAACCATTGATAAACCAATTCCAGAACCACTTGATTTTGTAGTAAAACGTGGTTTAAAAATTTCTTTTTTATCTTCTTCCGATATTCCTTTTCCGTTATCTTCAATAATAACCACTAATTTGTCTCTATTAATTGATAAATCGACTAAAATAATTGGCTCTCTTGTGTGTGGAATTGCCTGAAACGCGTTTTTAACAATATTAGTTATTATACGATTCAAATACTGTTTATCAAAATACATTTTGATAACCGGTTTAGATGAAGTGAAGGTAATATTTGGAACATTAAAAATATCTAATGTGTTTTTTGTAATTTCTACAACATCAATTAATTCATCTTTACGAGAAGGCATTTTTGCAAAATCAGAAAATGCATCTGCAATAGATTCGATGGTATCGATTTGTTGCATCAAGATACTTGCGGTACGTTTAGTTCTTTCATCTAAAAGAGCATCATCAGTTTCAAATTTTCTCATATAATTTTGAATCATCAACTTCATAGGAGTTAATGGATTTTTAATTTCATGAGCAACTTGACGTGCAAATTCTCGCCATGCTTCCTGACGTTCAATATCAGCTAGTAATTCCGATTGATCTTTTAACTTAATCAACATTTCGTTATAAGCATCAACTAGCAATTTAATCTCATCATCTTTATCGTAGAGAATGGGTAAATTGTTCGTAATAACTTCCGTTTCTTTGATACGATCTGCGAAAGATGTTAATCGATTAAAGGTGTTTTTACTTACAACATAAATCATAATAGCACCTAAAAGAATAATAAATACGAAAGCAACTCCATAACTTCCTATCAACGTATTCATGTCTTCTTGTAAAAAGACATCATTCGTTTCATAAGGCAATGCAACTATCGCTAATTTCTTTGTTTCAGTTACGTCTTTGATGTAATTATAGGAAGCGTAATATGACCGCTCGTCATCTAAATCTTCTCCATATTCGATGTATTGATCATTCTTGTTTAAAGAATCTAAAATATTTTGTGGAAGAACTGGATATTTTGGATTTCTTGCTTCTGTTGTTAAGACTTGATTTCCTCGTAAGTCATAAATTACGATAGATAATTTTTGGATATCATTAATTTCAAGAATCCTAGTTTCTAAAACCTTAACAATATTATCTTCGTTTACTTCTGGGTACGAGTCTAAAAGATAATTTATTGAAAGAAGTACAGCTTTTTCCTTCTTCATTAAAATATCCTCGTGATAACGTTTTGTTTGTTCGTTAAAATGACGGTTAGTAATGATTAAAATTAAAACTGCAGTTGTGAGCAATACTCCTAACATATAGAGTGTAATTTTAATAGGGAGAGAGTTAGGAATTATGCGAAAACGTTTCCACATACACTTTTATTTAACCATTAATCGTTTAATGTATTTTCCTAAAATATCAAATTCTAAATTTACTAAAGAACCTTCTTTTAGTGTGTGTAGATTTGTAAACTCCCAAGTATAAGGAATAATTGCTACAGAAAATTCGCCAATAGAACTATCAACAACTGTTAAACTAATTCCATTGATACATATTGAACCCTTTTCCACTGTTACATTTCCATATAAAGCTTCGTCGTAATTTATAGTAATAATAGTACTACCCTCTTTATTTACTATACTTTTTACAACACCTGTTTGGTCTACATGTCCTTGTACAATGTGTCCGTCAATACGCCCATTAAATTGTAAGCAACGTTCTAAATTAACTAAGTGATCAACTTCTAAAGTACCTAAGTTTGTTTTATTAAGCGTTTCTTGAATTGCAGTTACTTTGTATTGATTATCTTTAAAATCAACAACTGTTAAACACACTCCGTTATGAGCAACACTTTGATCAATTTTTAACTCATTCGTAAATTCAGATTCAATCCAAAAATTAACATTCGTTTGATCTTTTTCTATGGCAGTTACTTTTCCTACTTTTTCAACAATTCCGGTAAACATTTTCTTATATTCTATAATTTATAAATATACTTTTTTTAATTAAAAGGCGTAAAAAAAGGATAGCAAAAAGCTATCCTTTTTTAAATATATAATTGTTAAAAATTATTCAACAGTTACAGACTTAGCTAAATTACGAGGTTGATCTACGTTTTTACCTAATTTAACAGCAATCCAGTACGATAATAATTGTAATGGAATAGCAGTTAAGATTGGAGAGAACTCCTCTGCCGTTTCAGGGATAACGATTACGTCATCTGCCATAGCTGAAACTTGCTCATCACCTTCGTTTACGATAGCGATAACTTTAGCTGAACGAGATTTAATTTCTTGGATATTAGAAACTACTTTTTCGTAGTAACCTTTTTTCGTCGCAATAACGATAACTGGCATGTTTTCGTCTAATAAAGCGATTGGTCCATGTTTCATCTCAGCAGCTGGATATCCTTCTGCGTGGATATAAGAAATCTCTTTTAATTTTAATGCACCTTCTAAAGCTGATGGATAATTGTATCCACGACCTAAGTAAATTGCATTTCTATTGTCTTTGTATTTTTCTGCGATTGCATCAACAACACCTTCACAATTATCTAAGATTTGTTGTACTAAATCTGGGATACGCTCTAACTCATTTGTTAATAAGTTAAATTGTGCTGCTGATAATTGTCCATTGTGTTTACCTAATTTTAAAGCAATTAAAGCTAAGATTGTTAACTGAGCTGTAAATGCTTTTGTAGAAGCAACACCAATTTCTGGACCTGCATGTGTATAAGCACCTGCATCTGTAATACGTGCGATTGAAGAACCTACAACATTATTAATACCGAAAATAAATGCACCTTTTTCTTTAGCTAATTTTAAAGCAGCTAAAGTATCAGCAGTTTCTCCTGATTGAGAAATAGCGATAACTACATCACTTTTCTTAATAATTGGATTACGGTAACGGAACTCTGATGCATATTCAACCTCAACAGGAATACGAGCAAAATCCTCAATCATGTATTCAGCAACTAAACCAGCATGGTAAGATGTACCACAGGCTACGATGATGATACGTTTAGCGTTTAAGAATTTTTCTTGGTGATCCCAAATTCCAGCCATCTTAATTACACCTTCGTCTACTAATAAACGACCGCGTAAAGTATCACGAATAGAACGTGGTTGCTCGTTAATTTCTTTTAACATGAAATGTTCGTAACCACCTTTTTCAATCGCCTCGATGTTTAATTGTAATTCTTGAACATCTAAAGAAACTGGTTCGTTATTATGAATTGTGCGTACATCTACTTCTTCACCTAAGCGAATTGTAGCCATATCGCCATCTTCTAAATAAACTGCATCTTTCGTAAACTCAATAAATGGCGAAGCATCTGAAGCTACGAAAAATTCATTTTCTCCAATACCAATAGCTAAAGGACTTCCTAAACGTCCTACAACAACTGTATCAGGATTTTGATTATCTAAAACTGCGATTGCATAAGCTCCGATCACTTCATTTAAAGCCATACGAACAGCATCCGTTAAAGATAAATTTTGTTCCTCTTGGAATAATTGGATAAAATTTACTAAAACTTCAGTATCAGTATCACTGTGGAAAATATATCCTTTATCAGATAATAACTTTTTGATTGATTCATAGTTTTCAATAATACCGTTATGTACTAAAACTAGTCTTCCGTTATTTGATAAATGTGGGTGTGAATTAACATCGTTTGGTACTCCGTGAGTAGCCCAACGTGTATGTCCAATCCCAATTTTTGGAGTCTTGTCTAAATCTGCTGCCTTTTCTTCAAGATCAACAACTTTACCTTTAGTTTTCGCAAGTTGAAAACCATTTGGAGTAGATAATACTAAACCAGCACTATCATACCCTCTATATTCTAAACGCTTTAATCCGTTTACGATAATAGGATACGCTTCACGATGTCCTATATAACCAACTATTCCACACATATTAAGTTGTTGTTATTTTTTTGTGTAATATACTAAAAGTTTTAGTTTTTTCTCTAAATCTTCTGTTGCATTTCCATGTAATACAACACGATAAGGATTCGCGATGGTATTTCTATAGAATGGACTTGAAGAGAAAATAGTAGATGTATCTGATGTTCCCATTAAGAAGTTACCCATCGTAACAATCATTTCTTGATCTTCGTAAGTTTTACCAAACTCTACCATATTTTTGATATGTTTTGTAATATCAATCGTATAATATTTAGTATCTCCACCTACAAAAGGATTAAAATGAACGTTATTTGGATAAGCATTATAGAAACCTAATACGTCATCAAATAATTCATTAACATACTTCCCATCTTTTTTGTAATTGTTCCAAGCCATGATAAAACCTGGTTTTGGGAAGTTATAAGATTCATCAATATGAAATTGAAGTTTAGCACCGATAATTACCCAATTATTAGCCGCTACATTCGATTTTAATTGATTGATTTGATCTTCAATAAATTTAACATTAACGCGAGTACCGTCAGTTCCATTTAAAAATAAGCGAGATGAACCGTTAATTGTCTTGTTCGGATCATTTAAATTACTTACAAAAGCAGAACCTTTTTCTGAATTATGTATTTGATTTACTTGTACATTGTATCCAGTTGTGCTACTCCAAACGTTTGTGAATGAGAAATCTACTGATGTATTATTTCGCTCTCCTTCTGTTGAAGAATCGTTTGAATAATACATTTTTATTGACAATTGATTTGGATTAAAAGCAAATAAGAACCCATTATCTTCCTCAACTGAAATATCAATACCCTGAATTACACGACGAATAAATGTTGCATAATCACCTAATAATCCAGTGTTTTCGTTATTAATAATTTTTGTTTGGAAGTAATCTTTATCTAAAGAGATTTTATAACCAACTTTTTCTTCGTAGATATTAGACGTACTTACTTTCTGTTTAATCGTAATATTTTGCACTTTTCCTCCAATAATCTTAGATCCTAAAATTGTTGGATTGATTGTGATTTGATCTTGCGCTCTATGATTTGGATTAGAATAATATGATGAATCTGAATATAAAACCGTGTTGATTTCACGCACATTCAATTTCATATTTAAATCTTTGTTTCCGTAAATAGAATCTACTTTATACGTTTTACGAATTAAGATTGTATCTGTATCCTCTGGTTTTACACCTGGTTTACTCAAATTTAAAGTATCTGTAATAACAGAATCTTTAGTTGTATTATGATAAACTGGAATAAATAAATGAACAGAATCTACAGAAGGGTTTTTACCAAAAATTGGTCCTGTAGTGTTCATTCTGAATTGCGAAATAAAATTAGCTTTTGTTTTACCAAAAATTGGCTCTTGATAAGCCCCTAATATTGCATTTTGCAATACTTTTTGATCAGCTTTTAACGAATCATAGTATGTATTGTATGCGATTACATCATAAGAAGCTACATTTCCTTCTGCATCTCCACCGACTAATCCACCTCCTAATCCTAACGTTTCTTCTTCACACGAAACAATTGTACTACCAACTGTAAGTGCTAAAACTGACGTAAGTAGGATATTAAAAATTTTTTTCATTGTAATTTAGAGTGGTTGATTTAATTAGAGTTCATTACCTCTTCCGTATAAAAAGTATTGTAAACCTCTTTAGATTGCTCTTTTTCGCAGAAATCTAATAACAGAATATTCTTACTTTCTATGTATTCTTTTACATCTTGTGGAATTACTTCTTCACCTTTAGCAACTGCATCTGCATACTCTAAAGAAGCTTGTATCATTCCTAAATGTGTAGGTTTTTCTAAATACTGTTTGATTTTACCATCAACTTGGTCAAAAGCTAATTTTTCAACTAATTGATTATCTAACTCACCTTCAAAACCATTATCAAATAAAGAAACAACTACTTTCGCGTCTTGGAAGAAAGGATCATCAGAATAATACTCTTTTAAATAAGTAGGTACTAAACTAGACATCCATCCCATTACGTGAACTACATCTGGTTTCCAATTTAATTTTTTAACCGTTTCTAAAACACCTTTTGCGAAGAAAATAGCTCGTTCATCATTATCTGAACATAATACTCCATCAGTATCATAAACGTCCTTACGTTTGAAGTATTCCTCATTGTCAATGAAATAGACTTGTAACCTTTCTCCTGGGACAGAGGCAACTTTAATAATTAATGGTTGATCTAAATCATTCACAATCATATTCATTCCTGAAAGACGAATTACTTCGTGTAACTGATGTCTTCTTTCGTTAATTGCGCCAAAACGAGGCATAAATATACGAACATCTGCTCCATTGGATTGCATCACTTTTGGTAAGTCTAATGCTTGAGACGACATCGGATTTTCAGGAAAGTAAGGAGTCATTTCTGTTGTTACATACAATATGCGCTTTCCTTCCATAATATTTTATAATATTTTATATACTATTTTCCTAATGAATAAATAAGGCACAAAATTACAAAAAAATGTTGATATATTATTTGCTTATAGTAGCTTTGCTCCTATATTAGTTTTTTTTTAACAACATTGATATGGTTGTATTTACAGAAAAGGATAAATTAACGCCTTTTATACAAAACCTAAAAAAAGAAGGGAAAACAATAGGATTTCTTCCTACAATGGGTGCTTTACATAGCGGACACTTATCGTTGGCTAAAGCTTCTATCACACAAAATGATTATACCATAGTAAGTATTTTCGTGAATCCCACACAATTCAACAATCCTGAAGATTTAGAAAAATACCCTCGAACGGAGGAAAAGGACATACAATTATTAACTGAAATCGGGGTTGATTTTGTGTATTTACCTCCAGTTTCTGACTTATATAATGAAGGTGAAGTTGCAAAGTCTTATGATTTTGATGGAATTGATAAAGTGATGGAAGGCGAATTTCGTCCAGGTCATTTTGATGGTGTAGCCACAGTAGTTGCTAAATTATTTAGAGCTGTAAATCCTACGAAAGCATATTTCGGAGAAAAAGATTTCCAACAAATCCGTATCATTCAAGAAATGGTAAAGCAAGAGCAAATTGATGTTGAAGTTGTTCCAATGCCAATTTTCAGAGCTGATAATGGTTTAGCTTTAAGCTCTCGTAACATGCGTTTAACTACTGAAAATCTTGAAGCTGCACCGTTCATTTATCAAGTTTTAAAAGAAGCTGTTGCTTTAAAAAATGAAGGTAAAACGCCAGCTGAAATTATTTCATTTGTTGAACAAACATTTGCGAAATCAACATTCGAATTAGAATATTTTTCTATCACAGATGAAGAGAATTTACAACCTATAGATTCCTTTAATCCAAACATTCCTGCAAGAGGTTTTATCGTTGCTTATGCAGGAGATATTCGTTTGATAGACAATATTCAATTCTAAAAATTCAATAAAAAATCGTAAATTAGCGGCATAAAAATATTAGCTCTATAAAAGCGCAATTTTTGCAAATATGATGATAGAAGTATTTCACTCTAAAATTCACAGAGTAAAAGTAACAGATGCAAAACTAAATTACATTGGAAGTATCACAATCGACGAAGATTTAATTGATGCTGCTAATATGGTTGTTGGTCAAAAAGTACAAATTGTTGTACAAGAAAACGGTGAACGTTTCGAAACATATATTATCAAAGGTAAACGAGGAAGTGGAGAAATTTGTTTAAATGGACCTGCTGCACGTCGTGTACAAGTTGGTGACACAATCATTATCATTACCTATGCAATGATGGATTTTGAAGAAGCCAAAACTTACGAACCTACGATCGTATTCCCTAACGAGAATAATCTTTTAGACTAGATTTTAAATCGTATATAAAACTTATGAAGAGTAAATTAAAGCAATCGCTCTTCCTAATCTTTGCTTCATTGTTAGCGATATTTTTTATCGTAATAACAGTGAAGCAAATTGATTTTGGGAGGGTACTATTAGCCCTAAACGAAGCCAATTATTTTTGGATTATCGCATCTATGGTAATCAGTATTTTTTCTTATTGGCTGCGTGCTGCCCGATGGAATTTATTATTACATCCTATGGGATATCAATCTAAAACAGAATCTGGGTTTTGGGCGATTGCATTTGCGTACTTCATGAATTTAACTATTCCACGAAGTGGCGAAGTGGCTCGTGCGACTTCTATGTACAAAATGGAAAAAGTTCCGTTCGAAAAATCTTTCGGGACAATCGTATTAGAACGTGTAATTGACGTTTTATTTTTAGGTCTATTTTTCGGATTAACATTTATTTTCAATTACGAAACTCTGATTCAGTTTGTTGAATTAGGTAATCAAGAAAATGCAAATGCCGTTGCGACAGAACCTTCTTACACCAAATTTTATATCGCTGGTGGAATCTTATTGATAGGATTAATTTTAGTAGGAGCTTTTTGGAATAAAATTGTGCAAACTGGACTTTATCTTAAAGTTTTAGGTTTTTTACAAGGTCTTTGGGAAGGAATATTATCCATTTCTAAATTACAAAAACGTGGGTTATTTGTATTCTATTCCTTTGCAATTTGGATCAGTTATTTCTTAATGACTTACCTTGTCTTCTTTGCTTTTCCAGACACATCACATTTTGGTGTTGCAGAAGGATTTTTCCTTTTAATTGCAGGATCTTTAGGTATGATTTTACCCGTTTCTGGTGGATTAGCTTATCCATACATTATGTCAATCGCATTTTCTGCTATATACTTAGCAACAGGCGGACAACAGAGCGAAGGAAAAGCGATTGGAGATTATTTTGGTTTAATTCTTTATATAGCTCAAGTAATTTCAATGATATCTTTTGGTTTAATTTCAATTTTAATGATTGGAAGAATTAGCACAAAAAATTCTAAGATTGAGAATTAATTAATCTTAAAAATACTGGAGCTTCTAATTCCATATAATACACAATCATATCGTAATCTTGTTTTTTTAATAAAGCTCTAAAATTGTATTTGTTTACACAAAATGCAACAAAATCTTGTATCTTATTTTCAGGAATAGTTAAGCTATTAACAAAATAACTTTCTGGATAATAGTCTTTCAATTTTTGAGTGACTTCAAAATTTGTTAATTCTTTCGGTGGCTTAGGTTTATCTTTTCCTCCAAAAATAGCCATCCCAATTCCTAATAAATTAACACCACCTGTTTGAGTAATTGCTCTTCTAGCTGCTGCATTTTTATGTTCAGCAACCATTGCTTTCTTAAACTCTTGCGTATCGAAACCCAATTCTTTTTTCAACTTGTAATCGGACGTTTCTTCAGTGCTCATATTATTTTTAAGATTTGGATCTAAAGGCCGAATATTCGCTTCAGCTAATTCAATCGTTTCAATATCTAAATGGATTTCAACATATTTTTTAGACAAAATATTTTCTGAAATTTTAATTTTTCTTGATACAGTTAAACTACTTTTCACCTCAATAATATCATTCAAATCAACTTCTATACTAAACAATCCTTCATCATCTACCAATGCTCTTTTGTTGGTTTGATGATTTATAACGATTATATTTTTTCCAGCAATGGATTCTTCAGATCCATCAATTATTACACTTCCAGAAATCATTGTTTGTGAATATCCAAAAATTGATAGCAGAAAAAAGAGAGAGAAAAATAGCGTCTTATACATTCTTAGTGTTTTGATTTTGAACTAAATTTAGACTCAATTCAGTTTCAATTTTAACATTTAACGCAAGTTTATCTAAACTGTTCATATTGTTAATAACACGATATTTTATTTAACTAAACACGCTATTGATGTGAAAATATTTAAGATTTTGACCACTTATAAAACCATAGTTTGTCGTTGTGAATGTTTAAATTTGTTCAGATCAATAAAAATTAAAAACAATGGCTAAAACAAAAACAACCTATTTCTGTCAAAGTTGCGGAACACAAACTGCCCAATGGATGGGACAATGTAAAAGTTGCGGGGAATGGAATACCATTGTGGAAGAAATTGTTGATAAAGGCGAAGAAAAGAAAACGTGGAAAGAGAAAGGAACGAAAACTGAAAAAACGTTTGCTTTAAATATCCGCGAAATTAACCCTTTAGGAGAAATTAGAATTTCCACTAAAAACCAAGAGTTAGATCGTGTTTTAGGAGGCGGAATTGTGCCTGGATCGGTAATTTTAGTTGGTGGAGAACCAGGAGTTGGGAAATCAACTCTAATGCTACAAGTAGCTTTAAAATTGGATACGATTAAGATTCTTTATGTTTCTGGTGAGGAATCTGTTTCTCAAGTAAAATTAAGAGCTGAACGAATTGGTATTGAATCGGATCAATGCTTTATTTTACCAGAAACTAATACGCAGAAAATATTTGCGCATGCGAAAGAAATTCAACCGCAATTAATCGTTGTTGATTCAGTTCAAACATTACAAACTCCACATGTAGAGTCATCTCCAGGAAGTATTTCTCAGATTCGTGAAACTACATTCGAGTTGATTCAATACGCCAAAGAAACCAATACGCCTATTATTTTAATTGGACATATTACAAAAGAAGGTGTAATTGCTGGACCAAAAATTTTGGAACATATGGTGGATGTTGTCCTTCAGTTTGAAGGCGATCGTAACCACATTTATCGAATTTTACGCGCCAATAAAAACCGTTTCGGATCAACTGCCGAAATCGGAATTTACGAAATGCAAGGTGCAGGTTTACGCGAAGTAACCAATCCATCCGAAGTTTTAATTACCAAGAAAGACGAACTTTTAAGTGGTAATGCAATCGCAGCGACGTTGGAAGGTGTTCGTCCGATGTTGATCGAAATTCAGGCTTTGGTTTCTACCGCAGTTTATGGAACGCCACAACGTACTGCAACCGGTTTTGATGCTAAAAGACTAAACATGTTATTAGCTGTTTTAGAAAAACGTGCTGGTTTCCGATTAAATATGAAAGATGTTTTCTTGAATATTACAGGAGGAATTCGTGTAGACGATCCGGCGATTGATTTAGCGATTGTTGCTGCTATCCTATCTTCGAACGAAGATTCTGCTGTGCCAGATAATGCTTGCTTTGCTGGAGAAGTTGGTTTAAGTGGAGAAATTAGAGCTGTAAACCGTGTAGAACAACGTATTATGGAAGCTGAAAAACTTGGTTTTGATGTGATTTTTGTATCGAAATATAATAAGATTAAAGATACAGATCACGGAATTAAGATTGTTCGAATTTCGAAAGTTGAAGATATTTATAGAATGTTATTTCAGTAAAATTTAATATTATATAAAACATAAAAAGCTCGCTAATGCGAGCTTTTTTTATTGTCTATTATTTGGTTGCTGTTCTGTATTTAAAATTCCTTCTTTTGGTAAAATAAACTGTTCACTTTCTTTACCAATAATCCATGTTTCGTCCGAATCCCACATCGCTCGAACGACTATTTTTGAAGGATAAATATAAACAGGTTCTGGTTGTTTGCCCGATAAAATATCGCCCGTATCCCAAACTCCATTTTTATTTTCATCAACAAACAATCTTAAGTAATAATCTCCTGGATTTAGATTAGGAAATAAAAATTCTCGTCCCAAACCTACCTTCTCCTCGATTACATCAAACTTCTGATTTTTCTTGATTAATTGCAAGAAAATTGGTGAATCTTGTAAGTTTTGAATATTCACTTTCAAATTTCCATAATCCTCTCTTTTTCCTGTTTTCATTTGATATATTAACGTATCATTGGGTACATCAAAATGATCGATAATCCCTTTTGGATAAACATTAACTTCGAAATTTTCGCCTAAATTTTTATCAAATTTAAAACGCACAATTTGTTTATCAATCGAATCAACTACCGCATCAAATGGAATTTGAACTGTGTCTTTGAAAACATTAATTAAAGATTTATTAATTGATTTAATTGGCGCTAAAGCCGCTATTTTAAAATCTTGTGTTGGTGCTAATTTCGAATCATTTAAAGGCTTAAATTCAGACTTATATTCTTTTGTAGGTGTTGTATATAAAACGCTTACAGAATCAACTTTTTCGCCATGTTGAACCTCAAATTTTAATCGTTCCGATTTATTTGTAAAATTCTCTTTCGCAGGATTGAACCAAATATTTACAGAATCTTGTTTTGGATGAATATCGTATAAAGCTGTTGTTAATTCTTTATTAGAAGGTGTAATTTTAACTGGTTGTGTAGCACCTTCAGTTTTAATCACAATATGTCCGTATCCTTTTTGTTTAGAATCAGCAACACGATAATTCGGTTTTTGATCGAATAATTTTAAGTTAACTTCTTTGTTCGATGTTAAATCGATTATATCCGAATTAAAAGCAATACGTTCTTTCCCAAAATCGAATTTCGTATTCTCTACCTTGTCTTCAAAAGCAACTAATTTATATTTCCCACTTTTCAAGAATTTTAAATCATATTCACCTTTTTCGTTTACACGAGAAATGTAATATGGTTTCGATTTTAAAATTACACTATCATTATAATTATCATCAACCGTAAATAAACCAACTAAAACTTTTTTAGGAAGTTCGAATTCAGCACCAGGAAAAACACGACCTTTTACGTTTAAAGAATCGATAAAATTACCGGTAGAAAAAACGTAAGTAAAATTTGATAACTTGTTGTTTTCGTTGAAATCTTGAATTGCATCACCAAAATTGAAACTATACGTTGTATTGGGTTGTAGTGGTTCGCGTAATTTAATTTTTACACTTTTTTCTGCCATAGAAATAGGTGTAACCGTAGGATTACGTTCGAAAGGTGGAGATACAACTACATTTTTATTATACTCTTTTAGTTGTACATATTCATCAAAATTAATCTCAATTTCTTTAATATTGGGATCTACATTTACAGCTAACGTATCTGGAAAAGAACCTAATAATTTTGGAGGCGTAACATCTTTAGGACCACCCGACGGAGTTCCTTGACGCGCACAAGAATTAACCGAAAAAATACCTACCAAAAGTAGGCTTGCAACAACAAGTTTCTTCATGGGTGCAAGTTAATAAAAAGCATTGTATTACGCACATGCGATTGTGATGACACTGATTTTAACATCTGTTATTCCGTTAAAAGATTTCACAGCTTGACTTAATGTTGCACCAGTTGTTAACAAATCGTCTATAATTATATAATGTCCTTTGATGGACTTATCAACTAACTCAAAAGCAGATTCCATATCTTTCAAGCGTTCTTGCTTATTTTTAAAAACTTGTGAACTGTTGAAATGAACACGCTTTAAAACATTATCCACAAAACGGATATGATTAATTTGAGCTAATTCTTTTGCAAAACCATCAACCTGATTATAGCCGCGTTGTTTTAATCTTTTTTGATGAATCGGAACCGGAATTATGCCATCATATTTAGATAAATCTAATTGCAGTAATCGAGCAAGCTCTTGACCAATTTCTGGTCTATTGTTATATTTAAGTTCATGCAACAAAGATTGTGTTGGGTTTTGCTTGTTAAAATGTAGTAAACTATAACATTCTTCTACATTACAATATTGGTATAATTGCTTGAAAGCTTTGTTATTTTGATCAAATTGCCAATGTGTAAAGGATAAATTTCCGACACAGGAAACACATAAATATTGAGAAGATTGTATTACATCACTGCAATGAACACATCTCATTGGAAAAAATAAATCAACTAAAGAATTTAGGATTGTTTTGATTTCCATTACCTTTGCAGATTAAAGCATTAATTATAAATTTAATGAAAATTGTAAGACTTACAAAAACATTTAACTTCGAAACTGCACATGCATTACACGGTTACGATGGAAAATGTAAAAACATACATGGACATTCATACAAATTATTTGTAACAGTTAAAGGACAACCATCTGAAGACGTTAGCGACGTAAAATTAGGTATGGTGATGGATTTTGGCGATTTAAAAAAGATTGTAAACGAAGAAGTTGTTGAAATCTTTGATCATGCAATTTTATTAAATCAAAACTCTCCACATAAAACTTTAGGAGATAATTTAATAAAAGAAGGACACCGAGTAATCTTTACTGATTATCAACCATCATGCGAAAACATGATGCTTTGGATGGTGGACCGAATTAAAAATCGTTTGCCAAAACACATCGAATTAGTTGCATTAAAACTTCACGAAACAGAAAATTCTTACGGAGAATGGTTAGCGGAGGACAACCAATAAACATACAATTAGAATCTGGTAAAAAGGTTTACTTTTCGTCTGATCATCATTTTGGTGCTCCTAATGAAGAGGAAAGCTTGGTACGCGAAAAGTTATTCGTTCAATGGTTAGATGAAATCCAAAACGATTGTGGCGTATTATTTTTATTAGGTGACTTATTTGATTTTTGGTTTGAATATAAACATGTAGTTCCGAAAGGGTTTGTGCGTGTATTAGGAAAATTAGCCGAACTATCTGATCGTGGAATTCCGATTTATTTCTTTGTCGGAAATCATGATTTATGGATGAAAGATTATTTGGAAGAACAAATCAACGCGATTGTTTTTAGGGATAAACAAGATTTCATTATCAATGGGAAGGAATTTTTTATTGTTCACGGTGACGGAAAAGGACCTGGAGATGTAGGTTATAAACGCATGAAAAAAGTGTTTACAAATAAATTTTGTCAATTTCTTTTTTATCTACTTCATCCAGATTTAGCAATGTGGCTTGGGATAACAGCTTCCCGCAAAAATAAAATGATTTCTGGTGACGAAGATGTTCATTTTTTAGGTATTGATAACGAATGGTTAATTCAATATTCTGAAAGACAATTAGAGCGAAAACACTACGATTTTCTTGTGTATGGCCACCGACATTTACCGATGGAAATTGACATAAAAAAATCCAAACACATTAATTTAGGTGATTGGATTAATTATTTTACTTATGGTGTTTTTGACGGTGAAACCTTCGAGTTAAAAACTTACTTCAGTAATCAAACTATAGATACGAGGAATACGATCATAAAAGTTAAAAAATAACATACAAATTAAATAACCCCATAGAATTGTTTCTTTCAACCAATTGTATTGGGGTTTTTTATTGGCGAAATCTTTTGAAAAGATAATCATCATTATAAGTCCAAAGAAACTTAAATAGATTAATTGACTTCCACCAAATAAAGCTGATATTATTAGAAACGAAATCAGCATTAAAAAGATTAAGAAGAAAACTCTTTTTACTTCTACAACTTCTTTATTTACCGATCTTACGTAGTTTAATAAAGCCATTGCCAACAATCCTACAACTGGCAATAAAAAAATGTGCTTAATCTCGAAATTATAATAATCTAAAAATAAAGCTTCGCGATAATAGTCTACTAGAAATTTAAAATCCATTAAATAACTGATTTGCGCGAACACTAAAACTGGAACTAAAAAACCAAGTATAGCTAATATTAAAATTGATGGATCTATTGCTTTTAAAGTTAAAAAGTAAGCAAATATTACAATTCCCAAAATAAATAATGGTGGGTTTAATAAAATTGCAAAACTTAAAAACATACCGATATCAAAAGCCTCGAATTTTGATGTATGCTCAGTTTCAAAATACATCAACTCTGTTGTTACATAAGTTATCAATAACAAACTTCCTGCAATTTTATAGTCTAATAATTGACCAATACAAGGCATCATACACAACATGTAAAACCAGGTTGAATATGAATTTTTTGATATTAATTCGTTGTTCGAGTCTTTGTAGGCTACATAAGCGATGGTTAATATCGTTAAAGCAAATCCAATAAACTCTAATTTACTCAGGTAAATGCTGTTAAAATTTGTAGCGCCAAGCCCAAAAAATAGAACAATGATAAATATTTGGATAAAAAAATTCCTTTTAGCAAGTAGATTAACTAACATTTTTATAACTTTGGTACAAATTAAGCAATAAACTAGGATATGGGATTAATAACTGATTTATTTTTTGCAATTGGGTCTGTTTTTACTTGGGCATTTGAAAACCTATTAGTACCAATCGGTTATTGGGCCGGATGGTTTTTTACAATTATCGGAATCGCATTAATGATTTGGTGGTTAGTAAGATTGGTAGAATTCGGAAACGATAACGAAAAAGATTACACTGGTTGGTAATATATCCAACTGTTAAAATATAAAAGCCTTTGAATTTATTCAAAGGCTTTTTTTATATCATACTTTTATATAAGATTTAACGTTATAGGCTTAGATAATAGTACAAGATTAGTATATTTGATTCACCAATTTTAAAAATTAATAAAACACACTATAATGAGCGAAAACTCAACTAACCAGGAGATTGACTTATTGAAAGTTGCAGATGGTTTTTCTAAGAAATTATCTCAATTAACTACTAAAGCTGTTAATTTTATAAAATTTATCAAAAGAAATATCATTTACATTTTAGCTTTATTTATTATTGGAGCTGTTTTGGGCTACTTCTATGATAAAAACAATAAATCTTATTATACAGAAATCATCGTTTCGCCTAACTTTAATACTGTTGATTTTTTAAATAATCAGATCGATGTTGTAAACTCTAGAATAGAATTACAAGATGAAAAATTTTATGCTCAAGTTGGAATATCTAAGCAAACAAAAATCGGTAAAGTTGAAGTAAAACCTATTACTGATATCTATAGAATTATTGATAATAACGAGTTGTATTTAGACCTTTTTAAAACAATGACGGAGAATAATGACGCTTCGAAAATTATTGAGGATTATGCAACAAGTAAAAACTTTCCATTACATCAAATAACAATTCATTCGGGTGAAGTATTAGATCAAAAGGTATTAGATAACATCATGAAGTTTATCAATACAAGTGATTATTACAATAAAAGTAGAGTTGAAATTGCTGAAAATTTAAAAGATAAATTAGCTAATAACAACACTTCTATTGACCAAATTAATGCGATTTTAAATCAAGTTGGTTCTAGTCGTAATGTAAACGCAACTGTGTTTTACAATGACAATAAAGAATTAAATGAATTGATTAATAATAAAACAAAGTTAATCCAGGAAAACCACGAGTTAAAAGTGCACCTAAAAAACCTTGATTACATTGTTACTCCTATTAATTACGCTACAAACATCAATAACAAGAGTGGATTAAATAACAAAATGAAACTTGTCTTCCCTATCGTATTTGTTGGAGGATTCTTTGTTTTTGCATTTATCAGAAGATATTTCTAGTATAATATTTTATTAATGAAAAATAAGATACTAAATTTTCTTATTTACGGTTTTGGGCAATCTATAAATATTTTAGGTCCATTACTTATTGTACCTTTTATTATTGCTATTTGCAATGAAGACGGTTTAGGGAAAGTTGGTATCTCGTTTTCTTTATCATTAATTTTTTGTTGTATAATTGATTATAGTTCAACCATTATTGGTACTAAAAACACCTCTATCAACAGAGATAATGTAGAAATATTAAGAAATTTATTTTGTGATTTTTTCTTAACCAAACTGTTAATACTATCAATTCTAATTGCATTATTGATTTTTGGAGTTTATTCTATTCCATATTTACAACAAGAAAAAACGCTTTTTTTATTGATTATTCCGCTATTAATAGCTCAACTTTTTAATATAAATTGGATTTTACAAGGGTTAGAAAAATTTAAACTCATAGCAATTTTCAATGTTCTTTCTAAAGGATCTTATATACTACTTGTTTTCTTGTTAATAAATAAAAAACAAGATTATATATGGGTTAATTTTTTCCTTGGAATAAGTAATTTATTTTTTAATATAATTGCTTCAATTTATATCATTAAAAAGCTGAATATTAATTTAAAATCATTTTCAATACAGAATTCCATCAAGTTATTAAAAAGTGATTTCAGGATTTGTGCTTCCGAATTTTGCTTAGCAATTTATCAATTTTTTCCAATTATAATTGTTGGCTATTTAGTAGGAAATACGGGTGCCGGAATATTTAAAATTATAGAACAAATCATCTCAGTTTTTAGAACTTACATTTTTATGTTCTTTAATTTTTCATACCCAACGATTTGTTTTGATTTAGAAAAAGATTCAAACAAAGGTTACAAAACTTGGTTAGTATATCATACCGGAAATACAATTATAATTGCTTTTGGTTGTTTGTTTATTTACTTTATTAAAGATTACGTTTTTGATTTTTTTAGAGTAAGTAACGAGTTACTTCCGACATTAAATTCGTTGTTGAAAATAGGAATCTTTATTCCAATAATCATTTCGATTTCACAAGCATTTAGACAATTACTTTTAGGTAAAGAAATAATCAAACCTTATACTATGATTATTTACGCATCAACAATTATTAATATCGTTTTAATATACCTTTTAACAAAAGTATTCGAACTTAAAGGAGTATTATTCGCTACTATAATTATTGAATTTTTAGTAATATTTAGTTTCGCTTATTTTATCAAAAAAAATAATAAATATCAAACTGTGTTATGAAAATAAAACTATCATCAGAATGGATATATCAGCTTTTATTTTTTGTAGCAGTAATCTTTTCTTACATTACAAATTATGAATTAAGTCTTTTAGTTTGGTTAGTAATTTTGATGCTAACTGTTAAGAGATTTTATTCAAAATCTATATTAATTTACATTTCTTTATTCGTAATAATCTTGGCTATTGGATGTATAAGATCACTTTATTACGACCATAGTACATATAATATTCTACGTGATATTTCCTATTTCATCAAACCCATAGTTGGTTTATTAATAGGTTATCAATGTTTTAGAACTAAAGAAAATAACTTCTTTCGAACGATTATTTACTCGGCATTTGGAATTGCTATTTACCACTTTATAACATTATTTATTGGTTCGTTTTACTTACCTCTAAATAATTTACACGACATTAGACATATTGGTGGTTATTTTTCTGATTTTGAAACTTTTGCATTTGTGATTTTATTATTCCATAAAAAATTTGAATTGAATTTTTCTCAAAAAAAATTATGGTTTTTTACTGGAATTATTGGATTATCGTTACTTCTATATTTTGCAAGAACCAACTTTATTCAGTTATTCATTTTAATATGCGGAATGTTTGGCCTTTATCAAATAACTAAGAAAAAATTAATCATTCTTTCTAGTTTACTTTTGATTATTGGAGTTGGATATAAAATCGTTTATGATATGAATCCAACAAGAAATGGAAAAGGTCTTGATGCTTTTTTATATAAAGTAAAAAACGCTCCAACAGAGATTTACGATCCCTATGTTGTCAATGATAATTCGTCTCGATTCCATGATAATTTTAGATCTTTTGAAACGAAAGTAACCATTGCTCAAGTTGTAAATAGAGGCGATTATGGTGTATGGTTAGGAAATGGCTTTGGATCTTCAGTAAACTACGGATCATTAATGTGGACTAATGATGGAAACTACATTAGGCATGCTCCTATATTACATAATGGTTATTCAACCATATTTCTAAAGACGGGAATTGTTGGTTTATCAATCTTTGTTTTTAGTATGGTTTATCTTTCATTTGTATACAAAACATCAGACATATCGTTACATAACAATATTAAACTTTTAGTAAATAGCACCGGAATTTTCTTATTTATTTCTACTCTTGTATTTCTTGGTTATTATTTAAAATTAGATAATAAATCTTTATTTGTAGGAGGATTAATCGCTTATTACGAAATCATTACCAAAACTGATAAATCTATTACATGAGAATACTATTTCAAACAAGAACTAATTTATACTCAGCCCCTGGAGGAGATTTAGTTCAAATGCAGAAAACAAAAGAATATTTAGAAAAATTAGGTGCTAAAGTTGATATTTCATTAGAATTTGAGCCCGATTTATCTAACTATGATATTGTACATCTGTTCAATTTGATGGAACCTCAGGATATTTATAGACAATATAAAAACGCTAAAAAGCAAAATAAAAAAATTGTCTTATCCACTATTTATGGTTTATATACAGAGTACGAAAGAAAAGCTCGTGGTGGATTATTTCAAAAAGTTGCAAACTTTTTATCACCATACCAAATTAGTTATATAAAAACCATTGTAAGACATTATCATGAAAACAGAATGCACAAAGGTGTAATTCAAATGATGTTGAAAGGGCATTATAATTTGATGAAGGAAATCGTAACAGGAGTCGATTATCTTTTACCAAATTCTGATAACGAAATGAGAAGAATAGCAAAAGAGTTTAATTTAAAAGATTATAATTATTTTAATACTCCAAATGCTATAGATATTAATGTATTTAATGATAATGTAGAACTTACACAGGAAGATTTAGATAAATACGGTCAATACAAAGGTTGTGTTTTATGTGCCGCTAGATTAGAAGGAAGAAAATCTACATTAAACTTAGTTCGTGCCATGAAAGATTTACCATACCAACTTGTTTTGGTTGGGAATGAATCTAAAAATCAGGCCGAATACGTTAGGCAAATTCATCAAGAAGCTGGTGAAAATGTTCATTTCTTAGGACCAGTTCCACATGCTGATTTAGCAAAATTATATAAATTAGCTAATGTACATTGTTTGATTAGTTGGATGGAAACTCCAGGTTTATCAACTCTGGAAGCTGCTGCAATGGATTGTAATATCGTTATCACGAAAAAAGGTGATACAGAAGAATACTTCGAAGATTACGCATTTTATTGTGAACCAGATAATGTTGCTGATATTGCAAATGCAATACAAAAGGCATATACAGCTCAGTTAAATCCAAATCTAAAAAAGAAAATTAATTCTAAGTACAATTGGGAAGAAACTGCTAAAGCAACCTATTTAGCATATCAAAACTCTTTATCATGAAAATAGCAATTTTAGGAACACGAGGTATCCCAAATTACCATGGTGGATTTGAACAATTTGCTGAATTTTTCGCTGTTTATTTAGCAGAAAAAGGTGAAGATGTTTACGTTTACAATTCATCATTACATCCATACAAAGAAAATCAATTTAAAGGTGCCAAAATTATCACTTGTAACGATCCTGAAGATAAATTGGGAACTGCTGGGCAATTTTTGTACGACTTAAATTGTATTGTTGATGCACGTAAACGCAATTTTGATATCATATTGCAATTAGGCTACACAAGTAGTACAATTTGGTGGTGGTTAATGCCTAAAAAAGCTAAAATTGTAACTAATATGGATGGTTTAGAATGGAAACGTACCAAATATTCTAAAAAAGTACAGAACTTTTTAAAATATGCAGAAAAACTTGGTGCAGTACATTCAGATCATTTAATATCAGATTCGTTAGGTATTAAAACTTATCTAAAAAACAAGTACAATAAAGAGTCTACATATATCGCTTACGGTGCAAATGTTTTTGAAAATCCTGACGAAACTATTCTTGAAAAATACAATCTAACAAAAGAGAATTACAGTATGTTAATCGCTCGTTTTGAACCTGAAAATAATCTTGAAATGATTTTAGATGGTGTTTCAAAATCCGAGCTAAAAGAAACATTTTTAGTCATTGGTAAACACGAAACTGAATATGGAGAATTCTTAAAAAAGAAATACAGTTCGTTTGAAAACATTAAGTTTATCGGAGGAATTTATAATCTTGAAGAGTTAAATAATTTACGTTATTTTTCGCGCTTATATTACCACGGACATTCTGTTGGTGGAACTAACCCATCGTTATTAGAAGCAATGGCTTCTAATTGTTTAATTTGTGCAAATAATAACGAATTTAATAAAGGTGTTTTAAAAGAAAATGCATTCTATTTTTCCAATTCTGAAGAAGTGAAAGCATTTCATCTAAATCTTGTAAAATCATCTGAAAATGCTAAAATAGTTGCTAATACAAAAGCTATTTATAACGAATTTAGCTGGGAAATAATCAATAAAAAATACTATGACTTGTTAAAAAGTATAGTATAAAAACCATCTTAAAACTACCTGAAATGAATTTTATAAAAAAAATCAAAAAAGAGATTTTTATTGATTGTTGTCTTGGTTTATTACTGGCTAGTTTACCTTTACCTTTTGGGTTTATTAATATTGCATTAGGACTCTTTATCATAAGTTGTATAATTTCTTATAAAGAATTAAAGTTCAATCGAAATATTGCTTTATTTATTCCTATTATTTATTACTGCTTATGCGTGTTTTCACTTGCATTTAGTATTGATACACAAGCAACTTTAAAATATTTATCAAAAGGTATATTTTTTCTGATTATCCCTTTGTTTTTTCTTTTTATTCCAAAATTATCCAAAGAACGCTGCCTTCGTATTTTTGATATTTTTAGCTATTCTATGGTAGTTGCATCTATAATTTATCTTATTCGTGCTACTATCAACTATTATATTTCAGGGGATACAGATCACTTTTTTTATCATTCTTTAGTAACGTTAGATGTTAACGCTATTTATATTTCTTTGTTCATCGGTTTGGCTTTTATTAATCTATTAAACAAAGCTTCTAAAAAGATTTACGATTACATATTTACATTTATACTTTTCGGTTTTTTAATTCTATTATCTTCCAAAAATGTCATCGTTATTACACTTATCGCGATGGGATTTTCATTACTTAGGTTAATTAAAATCAAACAAAAAAAACCAATTATAGCCTTATTAATTGTAGGTATTCTTATGTCTATACCTTTATCAAAGAAGATATATGAACGTTTTGATTTGGAATTTATAAACACAAGTGAGAATGTTGTTTTAGAAAATGGAATTATTAATGTTTCGATCAAAAATGCATGGGATCAAAAACATTTTGATGGTAATCATTATTTCAACGGATCTTCATTTAGAGTTTATCAAATCCGAATTTTTAATGAAATAATGCAAGAAAACAATAGCTATTTAACAGGTATTGGAGTCTCAGCTGAACAAGAAAAAATAAAAGAAAAACAAATAAATTATGAATTAGATAACTATTATGGTGATCTAAATTTTCATAACCAATACATTCAATCTTTTGCAGGTTTAGGTGTTATGGGAATAATTTTAGTAGTGATCTTAAATTTAAATAATTGGATAAAATCTATTCGACAACGTGATATTTTATTCTTTTATTTTACTTTATTAACCACTTCTATCATGTTTACCGAGTCTTTGTTTGAAAGACAAAGAGGTATTGTATTTTTTGTAATATTGTATTGTATATTCAACCAAATCAACACTTCCATACCTAACACTAAAAATCCACCAAATAAACTCTAATATGCCTACAATCGCAATAATAATTCCTTGTTATAATGAAGAATTAAGGTTAAGTAAAAACAATATTCAGGATTTAATTAACGGAAATAAAAACATAAAAATTTATTTCGCGAACGATGGAAGCACAGATAATACCAAAAATTTAATAGATGAAATTTGTGCCGAAATTCCTAATTGTTATGCGATACATTTCATGCAAAACGAAGGAAAATCTAAAACTATTTATAAGGCCGTTCATCAACTAAATGCACAAAATCAATTTGACTATATTGGCTATTTTGACGCTGATTTTTCGACGCCAAGTAATGAACTTTTAAAGTTAATTCATCAACTTGAAATCCATCAACCTAATTTTATTTTTGCTTCAAGAATCAAAACTTTAAATGCTACAATCAACAGAAAAGTTCATAGACATTTTATTGGAAGAGCTATTTTAACCATCATTAATATAAAACATCATTTAGGGATTTATGACACACAATGTGGTTGTAAAATCTTCTCGAAACAGATGATTAATGAAGCTTTTAAAGATAAATTCTTTACAACGTGGTTATTTGATGTAGAAGTATTTGTACGCTTAAAGAATAAAAATCTATTAAATCAGGGAACAGAATTCCCAATAAAAGAATGGTATGATGTTGAAGGTTCTAAATTAAAATTTACTCACTTCTTCAAAATATTTAAAGAAATCATCATTTTATATACAAAATACAAATAAACATGAATAGATTATTAACACTTGCTAAAAACAATTATATACTGTTTATAATTCTGATAATATCTTTAGCGTTAAGGTTATATCAATTAGATTTTCAAAGTTTATGGGTCGACGAAATGTTTACATACATTGCATCGAATCCGACCAACTCATTTTCAGAAATTTACCAAATAATTAAATCCGATGGACCGCATCCTCCACTGTATTATTATTTAGTAAAAATAACATTTCATTTATTTGGTTATTCAAGCTTTAGTTTAAGGTTTTTATCTGTTATTCTTGGGGTATTAAGCGTATATGCAATGTATGTAATTGGTAAAACAGCTTATCATAAAAACTTAGGTTTAATAGTTGCAGCGTTACTTTGTTTTAATCCTTTTCATATAGAATATTCACAAGAAGGTAGAATGTATGCTTTATTGATACTTGTAACAATTTTCTCATTCAATTACTTGATAAAATACTTACAGGATAACAAAATTAAAAACTTTGTTATGTATTGTATATTCAGTTTTTTAATGATTTACACGCATCTATACGGAGTTTTTACTTTAGTTGCACAATATGTAATTTTTGCTATTTTCATTTTATATAAAGATAAAAATCAATTAAAGAATTACATCTTACATTTATTTACAGGAGGTATTTTACTTGCAATTACTTACATCCCTGTTTTTAATTTTTTAATTAAAAATAAAGATCGTAATGATTCTTGGATTCCCGTACCAACCAATGATTTCTTATATCAATTAGTAAGAGATTTATTTGGTAAAAGCGATTTATTAGTTTCAGTATTTATAATTTTCGTTACCTATATTTTATTTAAAGCATTTGAAAAAAAGAGTGTTATTAAAAATAAAATAGAAGCCAATGATTATCCTTCTATTATCTTTATTTGCCTTATTTGGATATTGGTAACTTTATTAATTCCTTATTATATTTCGCTTATAAAGATTCCTATTTTAGTAAGTCGATATCTTATCCATATATTACCAGCAATATTATTAATATTAGGTTTTGGATTAATCAAGATTTCTAATGATTTATTGAAAAAGTTTATGTTTTCATTTATCATTTTTTTATCAGTCTCACAGATATTTTTTGTTGAAAAATATTATTCTACGATTACTAAATCACAATTTAGAGAAGTTTCTAAATACATTTCTCAAAACACAAATAATAAAAATGATGAATATATTTCTTCTCTTGCTTTCTATTATGATGTTTATTTAGAGCAAGATTTAAACAAAAAATTCAAAGCAAACAATTTAGATGAATACATATCTAAAGTGATAAATAAAGAAGAAAAATTAAAACCCTTCTGGTATGCAGATGGTCACACATCAACCTATGCACCTTCTCAAATGACGGAAGAATTTATAAATAATAATTACATTATTGAAAAGGAAATCACATTATTCGGAAGTTGGGCAAAATACTTTACTCCAAGTGCATCTTATACGTTAAAAACATTTAACCTAAATGAGTTTAAATCAAATCAGAAATATAAGGCTTGGGTAGAAAATTTTGAAATAGCTGATGGTAAATTGTTAATTTCTGGATGGGGATTTCTTGAAAATTTAGATTCTAATAAAAGTAAAATCAATTTTATATTAGTTAATAATGATACGGTTTATCAACTTCCAACAAATGTATCACGAAGAGAAGATATTGTAAAATCATTCAACGATATTAATTATGAAATATCAGGTTTAAATACTAAAACACCAATCCAAATAATTCCTAAAAACGAATATAAAATTGGAATAATACTAATACAAGATAGTAAAATTGGTTTATTTATTAGTGATCATAAAATAACTATAGAATAATTAGAAAACCTATTAATTTTCACTGCTAAATAAACAGTATAAATATAATTATCATAATAAAAGAGTCCGATATTCTATCGGACTCTTTTAATTTTAATTTGGTTTTAATCATCCATTATAATTAATTTTTTTGGCTTTAAATTTCATTTACATAAACTCCTATAAACAACTTTATTTAAACCTAACATTCATTTTTATTACAATAAAAAAAGCCCTCAAAAAGTTTAACACTTTTTTGAGGGCTTTATAATTAGAGCATTTGCTTTATTTTATATCGCATTCTCATCTCCTTTTAAAATCAGTACTATTGTTTGATATATGATCTGTATATCTAATAAATAAGACCAATTTCTAATGTAATATATATCTGTTCTAATTCGATTTTCCATATCCTCGTCAGAATCTATCGCTCCTCTATATCCTTTTACCTGAGATAATCCCGTTATACCTGGCTTTACGTAATGTCTAAGGTTATATTTGTTGATAATTTCACGATAATGATGATCTTGTGAAATCATATGCGGTCTAGGACCTACAATCGACATATCACCTTTTAAAACGTTTAAGAATTGAGGTAACTCATCCAAACTAGTTTTTCTTAGAAATTTACCAATCCTAGTTATTCGAGAATCATTTCTTTCTGTTGCTTTAATTGAATTTAAGTTAGAATTAAACATCGTTCTGAACTTATAACAATTAAATTCCTTTCCATTTAATCCGTTTCTTTTTTGAATAAATAAAATAGAACCTCTAGAATCTAAAAATATTAGAATTGAAATAATTGGAAATAACCAGCTTAATAAAAAAATACAAACTAATGCAGCAAAAATGAAATCGAATATACCTTTAATAATCTGGTTGAATTTTAAATCTAAAGGAAAACGTTTAATTTCAAAAACTGGTAACGTATCAATATATATAATTTTTAATTCTGTAAATCCATTATAAATCGAATCTGGAATGTATGCAACCGGAATTAAATTTGTTTCAGCTGAATTAATAATCGCGTGCACATTTGCCGATGCCATTTTACCCTTTTGCGAAATAAAAATCTTCTCTATATCATGTTCTTCAATATAATTTCTAAATTCTACCCCGTTAAGACATAATTTCCCTTCAACAAAGCTTAGATTATTTTCTGTGATTCTATCTATTATTCTAATACCAATATCTTTTCTTTGGTCTAATAAATCCTCAAATTTTGATGTATTATCATTTTCATCTACAACTAATACTTTAGAAATATCTTTATTATTAATGTGTAAATTTTGTTTGTAATAAAACAAATATAAACGAGAGATAAGCCCAATTAAAAATAATGTTAAAACATATACAATAGCTAGTTGTGGTGAAAATAAATCGGATGTTTTAAATCCTGAAATAGCAAACACAACAATAGAAAATATAGAAGTATGATAGATTAAATTCTTAAGAATATCTACAAACTTCATGCTTTTAGTTAAATCATATAATGATATATTTTTTGCAAAAATAAACCATGTGAATATGAAAAGAATTAAAGCTTTGTAATGAGATTGAAACAATTCTAGATAAGACGGAATCTTCTCCAACGGATAACTTTCTGTCCAAAAAAATTGATATTGAATTTTCAGAAACAAAAAGAACGTAACTATTAATACAAATGTATCTAAGAATTCCTGTAGAAATTGAATCTTTAATGATTTTCTACGTTGCATTTAAAGAATTTTCAATTATTATTTTGCTTCTTTTGCTTGATTGTAAAGCTTATTTAAATTTTTCTTTAATTCATCTGTACTTACAGCATTTGGATCAAAGTTTCCATCTGGATTTGGTTTTATATTGATGCTTAATGTTACTGGATCATAAGATGTTCCTTGTCCATCAACAAAGTATTTACCATAAAAATCAACTCCTGGTACTTCAAATGAATTACCTAAATATGTAAACTCAATATTTTTAACTGTTATTACTGTTTGATTTTGGTTAAATCCGTAATCTAATCGTAGATTTTGTGGCTTCGCATTTTCTGGTAATTCAACAACTATTTTCTGTAAAACAGGCTGTCCAATTACAGGAACTTTTACAGAATTATCTTCAGTAAATTTACCATCATTACTATAGAATATTTGATACGTATCGTTAGTAGGAAAAACTCCTTCTAAAGTCATTACTAATCCTTTTGATTCTGAAGCTGAATTTTCAGTTGAAACCTCTTCTTTTTTATCGTTATTACAAGATCCTAACATCAATAATGATGATATAAATAATGATCCTAACACAAATTTTTTCATAATAATTTTTTCCTAATGTTTTGGTTAACGAATATATTAATCTTTTTCTTCTAAGTTTAATTGTTGATATTATAAATTTATTCTATTATCAACGTAAAATGTATTACTTTCTTATAAAAAAATTAAGTGTATTAGGAAATTGTCTTCATAAAGGAAATAATTCTTTCAACTGCCTTACCATCTCCATATGGGTTATGCGCATTACTCATTTTAAGATAAGATTCTTTATCATCAATTAAATGTTGAACTTCTTTAATAATTAAATCAGTATTTGATCCTACTAATTTTACAGTTCCCGCTTCAACAGCTTCAGGTCTTTCTGTCTCATCTCTTACTACAATAACAGGTTTTCCTAAACTTGGCGCCTCTTCTTGTACTCCACCACTATCTGTCACTATAATTTTAGCTTCATTCATCAACCATATAAAATTCGGATAATTTAAAGGCTCTATTAAAATAACATTACTAATACCTTCTAATTCTTGATGTACAATTTTTAGAATTTTTGGATTTAGATGAACCGGAAAAACAAATTGATAATCTGTATTTTTTAGAGCTAATTCTTTGATTGCTTTACAAACATTTAAGATACCTTCACCATGATTTTCTCTTCTATGGCAAGTGATCAACACAATTTCTTTATCTTTTAATAACTTACTTTTTAAATCAAATACTAAAGATTCATCTGATTGAACTTTTTCAATTCCAAAGAAAAGAGCATCAATTACAGTATTCCCCGTTACTATTATTGTATCTGGATTAATATTCTCTCTTAATAAATTATTTTTTGATGATTCTGTAGGCGAAAAATGAATATTAGTTAAAACTGAAGTAATCCTTCTATTTGCCTCTTCAGGAAATGGATTTCTTAAATCTGAAGTTCGCAAACCAGCTTCTATATGACAAATTTTAGATCCATGATAAAAAGATGCTAAACTAGCAGCCATTGTCGTAGAAGTATCTCCATGTACAAAAACATAATCTGGATTATAATCTTCTAAAACATCTTTCATTTTATTTATAATCTTTTCAGTAATACTATAAAGTGTTTGATTTTCTGTCATTATATTTAAACGATAATCACAAACCAAATCAAAAAAATCTAATACCTGATCCAGCATTTCTTTATGTTGTCCAGTATTACAAATTTTAACGTCAAATGCTGTATCTTTTTTTAACTTCTGTATTAAAGGAGCTACTTTTATCGCTTCTGGTCTTGTCCCAAAAACAACTAATATTTTCTTCATTTTGATTTTATAGTATGTTAAAGATCCTAAATATAAGACTTGTTTTAATAACATGTCCTAACAAATAATATTATTTTCAAGCATAAATTTATTCCGTAAATTTGCTAATCATTTCTAATAAACACTAACATATCTTTTATGTTTATCGAAAATACATTTCATGATCAATCCAAAACAGGTTGGATAGAAGTAATCTGTGGTTCAATGTTCTCTGGCAAAACAGAAGAACTAATTCGTCGATTAAAACGCGCAGAATTTGCTAAACAACGTGTAGAAATTTTTAAACCTACTGTTGATACGCGCTACGCAGATCGAGAAGTTGTTTCGCACAACCAAAACTCTATCACAAGTACACCTGTAGAATATTCGTCAAGCATTTTATTACTTGCTGATGATTGTGACGTGGTTGGTATTGATGAAGCTCAATTCTTCGACGAAGGTATTGTTGATGTGGCTAACGAATTAGCAAATCAAGGAAAACGCGTTATCGTTGCCGGTTTAGATATGGATTTTAAAGGTCGTCCTTTCGGACCAATGCCTAACTTAATGGCTACTGCCGAATATGTAACAAAAGTACATGCGATTTGCGTTCGCACAGGTGGATTAGCACATTATTCTCATAGAAAAATCGACAGTGATAAATTAGTCGAATTAGGAGAAACTTCTGAATACGAACCTTTAAGCCGAAAAGCTTTTTTGGAAGTAAATAATAAAATTAAAATTGAAAAGTTATAAACTACAAACTATAGTGGAGATTGTCTCTGGTCAACTGATCGGAGACGGTCAAACGCCCATCGAACAAATATTTTTCGATTCTCGTTTAATTGTTCATCCGATCAACGGAATCTTCTTTGCACTTTCGGGTAACCAAAAAGATGGACATACTTTCATTGCAGACGCCTATCATAAAGGGATCAGAACCTTTGTAGTTCAGCATCCAATCCAACAATACAACGATATTAACCAAATAATTGTAGATGATCCCTTAGCAGCATTACAAGCTTGGGCAAAACATCATCGTCAGCAATTCAACATTCCTGTTATCGGAATTACAGGATCTAACGGTAAAACTATCGTTAAAGAATGGTTGAACCAATTATTATGGAAAAACTTTAATATTTCTCGAAGTCCTAAAAGTTACAATTCTCAATTCGGAGCTGCGCTTTCTGTCTTACAATTAAATCAAGAAAATAATCTTGGTATTTTTGAAGCCGGAATTTCAATGCCGAACGAAATGGAAAAGTTGGAAGAAATAATTCAACCAACAATTGGAGTATTGACAAAAATCGGAAATGCGCACTTAGAAAATTTTGATCATGAAAAACATTTAATTCTTGAAAAATTAAAATTATTCAAGAATGTTGATCAATTGATCTATAATATCGAAAATGATCAATTACATCAAATGATCATGGAAGATGAGCATTTGTCTAAAATTGATAAAATAACATATGGTTTTAGCGAAACTGCTTTGGTACAAATCAAAGAAATTACACAAGTAGATTCAAATACAAAAATTTCTATTTTACATAATCAAGAAATTTTTGATTTTACTATTCCTTTTCAGGATGATGCTTCTATTAAAAATAGTTTGATTTGTTTAACGACATTAATCGGATTAAATATTGATTATAAACAATATAAAAACAATTTTTCTGAATTATTACCGATTGAAATGCGTCTTGAAATTAAGGAAGCAATCAACAATTCAATCTTCATTAATGATACATTCAATTCGGATCTAAATTCTTTAAAAATTGGTCTAAATGTTTTAAATCAACAAAAAAAGACAAGAAAAACATTAGTTCTTACTGATATTTTACAAAGTAACTTATCAGACGAAGATTTATACAAACAAGCAGCAGATTTAGTTAATCCGTACCAATTCACAGAAATTGTTTTAATTGGGGATAAGATTTCAAATTATAAAGATTTATTCCAATCTTATGTTCGATCGTATAAATCGACAGATGATTTTTTGAAACAGTTCAAAATTCAAAATGTTTACGACGAAGCAATTTTATTAAAAGGCGCACGTCCTTTTCATTTGGAAAAAATTGCGGAAGAATTAGAAACTCGTTCGCATGATACGGTTCTTGAAATTAATCTTCAAAACTTAATCGAAAATATTAAAACCTATCGCTCACTTCTTAAACCAACCACAAAAATGATGTGTATGGTGAAAGCTAATAGTTACGGTGTAGGAAGTTTTGAAGTTGCAAATGTATTAGAAAATAATGGTGTCGATTATTTAGGAGTTGCGATTGCTGACGAAGGAAAAGAACTACGAAAAGCTGGAATTTCTGTTCCGATTATTGTGATGAATCCAGAACAAAGTAGTTATTCAACAGTCATTGAATATCAACTTGAACCTGAAATTTACAGTTTCCGAGTGTTAGATTTATTTGTGAAAAAACTAAAAGAAAAGCAAATTTCTCGACCATATCCAATCCATATAAAATTAGAAACTGGAATGAATCGTTTAGGATTTCATGAATCAGAATACGATCATTTAATCGAAACTCTAAAGAATACACCACAAGTTTACGTACAATCAATTTTCACCCATTTGGCAACTGCTGATATGGAAAATGAAAAAGACTACGCAAACTATCAATTTAATCGCTTTGATAATGGTTATGATATTTTATCAAAAGGATTAAATATAAAACCAATCAAACATTGTTTGAATTCGCCAGGAATTGTAGCGTACAATGATCATCAATACGACATGGTTCGTTTAGGTATTGGAATGTACGGTTATTCGGAATATTCAGATTTTATGACTAAAAAATTAAAACCTGTTATCCAATTTAAAACAGTAATTTCTCAAATTTCAGAATTAAAAGTTGGTGAAACGGTAAGTTATGGAAGACGTTTTAAAGCCGAAAGAGATTCTCGCATTGCAACACTTCCTGTGGGATATGCAGATGGTATTAGACGATCGTTAGGTTACGGAAAAGGTAAAGTAGGTGTCAATGGAAAATTAGCGCCAATTACAGGAACTATTTGTATGGACATGATGATGATTGATGTTACAGATATTGATTGTAAAGAAGGTGATGAAGTTATCATTTTTGGTTCTTACCCAACTTTAGCCGATTATACAAAGGATCTAGAAACGATTCCTTACGAAGTTTTAACATCGATAGCTCTTCGTGTAAATCGAGTATATTATAAAGAATAAAATAAAGGTTGTGAATGTTCACAACCTTTATTTTTTCATTTAAAATTGAAGTATCTTTATAAAACTATTCCTGATTTGATGAAGTTAAAAAAGTTTCTAATTACCGTTTTATTTGTTCCAATTGTCAATTTTGCTCAAGATTCTATCCAACAAAATACGCGTCCTAAAGTAGGAGTTGTTTTAAGTGGTGGCGGCGCGAAAGGTTATGCACATATTGGCGCTTTAAAAAAAATTGAAGAGGCTGGAATTAAAATTGATTACATTGGTGGTACAAGTATGGGCGCAATTGTTGGTGGTTTATATGCTGCTGGATATTCGCCAAATGAATTAGAGATAATCATTAAAGAATTGGATTTAACATCGCTAATTATTAATGAAAAAACTCGCCAAGACATTCCATATTTTGAGAAAGCAAATAGTGAAAAATATATTCTTGATTTGCCTTTTAATAACTTCAAATTAACAATACCACAAGCTGTATCTTCAGGGCAAGGTCCGTTAGATTTATTAACGTATTTATTCAGACACGTTCATCACATCAAAGACTTTTCACAACTTCCAACACCATTTGTTTGCATTGCGACTAATATAGAAACAGGAGAGGAAATTATTTTAAAAGAAGGTTTTTTACCACTAGCGGTTTTAGCAAGTGGTGCTTATCCATCTATGATTAAACCCGTAAAAATTAAAGATAAATTGTTAATTGATGGCGGTGTTTTAAATAATTTTCCTGTGAAAGAAGTTAAGGATATGGGAGCTGATATAATTATTGGTGTTGACCTTCAAGATCCTTTAAAAAAACAAGACGAATTAAGTTCTGCGACTGATATTCTGCAACAGATTATCAAGTTTAATATGGAGAGTAAATCGGATGAACAACGTAAGCTAGTCGATTTAATGATTCAGCCAGATACAGAAGGTTTCAACGTCGCAAGTTTTGCAGATATTAAACCAATATTGGAACGTGGAATAACTGCTGCAGAATTAAAATTTGATCAATTAAAACAGATCGCCGCTTTACAAGGCAATCAACCAAACGACAGAAAATCATTAGACCTAAAAGAATATATTTTGATTCGTGATGTAAAAGTTAATGGAGCAGAAAAATATAATCTTAACTATTTGGAAGGAAAACTTAAAATTAAATCTCCTCAATTAGCTAGTTTCAAAGAAATTCAAGAAGGGATTAATAGGTTATATTCTTCAGGAAATTTTAGTAAAGTTGATTACAAATTGATTCAGGAAAAAGAGAACGAATTCATGCTGGAACTTACGATTACAGAAAACCCTATTAAGCAAAAAATCCGTTTCGGATTACATTATGATGACTTCTTTAAAACGGGTCTTTTAATTAATTATACTTCGAAAAATACTGTCTTCAAAAATTCAACTTTATCCACAGATTTTGTGATTGGAGATTACATGAGGTACAATATAAATTATTATATAGATAATGGATATTTGCCAAGTTTCGGAATACGATCAAGAATGCATCGCTTCAATAAAGAGGTTAATTTAAGTGAAACAAGAAGTCCAGAATATCCAAATTTAAACGAACTAAACTATACATTTAATGACTTTGTCAATCAAGTTTACTTGCAATCTACATTAAAAGAGCGCTACGCAATTGGTATTGGATTAGAACATCAATACATAGAACTTTATACGAGAAATGTAATAGAAACCGACAATTTTCCATTTGCTGTAAACGACAAGGGAAACTACTTTAAAGCATATGCATATATTGGCGCAGACAGCAGAAATAATCCTAACTTTGCATCAAGAGGGTTAATGTTTGCTTCATCCATTAAATACATATTTGATTCAAATGTTAAAGACTTTGAAAAAATTTATGAATTTGAAGCTGATTTAGAGAAGAATTTTCACATTAATAATTTCCTAAGTTACAGATTTACTGCTAACTTTGGAACCTTTTTTAACGGGAACAATACAAACGCTCAAAAATTTATTGTAGGCGGATATGTTCAACAAAGATTTTTAAATTATACTAAATTTTATGGTTTACCATTTGCTACAGCTTTAGGAAATAATAAGCTTGTACTTGGATCTGAAGTTCAGTTTAAAATTTTAAAAAATCATTACGCTGGAGTTCTCATGAATTTAGCAAATGTTGAAGACAGATTCGAACATCTACAACTTACAAAATTTAAATATTCTGGTTACGGAATTAAGTATGGATACGATAGTCCGCTAGGGCCAATCAATTTTATTTGGGCTTATTCTCCTCACACAGAAAAAGGGTTGTTTAATTTAAGCTTAGGCTATTGGTTTTAGAACAATGATAGAATTATTTTACGAAACAGAATTTGAAATTAAAGACAGTCAAATCTGGATTGATTGGGTTACAGAAAGTATGAAAAATGAAGGAAAATCAATCGATGAATTGAACTACATTTTCTGTGACGACGAATATTTATTAGAGATTAATCGTCAGTATTTAGATCATGATTACTACACAGACGTAATTGGATTTGACAATTCTGAAGATGATGTTTTAACAGGAGATATTTTCATTAGTGTGGAAAGAATTGCAGATAATGCAAAACAAAATAACGTTTCTTTCGACAATGAATTAGCTCGTGTTATGATTCACGGAATCCTTCATTTTGCTGGTTATCCAGACAAAGAAGAAGAACAAAAGAGAATCATGACTGAAAAAGAAGATTTTTACTTAAACAGATTTCAACAAATAAAAGCATAATGTTCCACGTGGAACATTGTTTGTTTTTAGACAAAATATAAAACACGATTATTATGATATTTCAATCAGAATATGACGTAATTGTAGTTGGTGGTGGACACGCAGGTGCCGAAGCCACAGCTGCAGCAGCAAACCTTGGAGCTAAAACTCTATTGGTTACAATGAATCTACAAATGATCGGACAAATGTCTTGTAATCCTGCTATGGGTGGAATTGCAAAAGGACAGATTGTAAGGGAAATTGATGCCTTAGGTGGTTATTCAGGTATTGTAACTGATAAAACGATGATTCAATTTAAAATGTTGAATTTATCTAAAGGTCCTGCAATGTGGTCACCAAGAGCACAATCAGATCGCATGCGTTTTGCAGAAGAATGGCGACTAACTTTAGAACGCATACCTAACGTAGATATGTTCCAAGACATGGTTAAATCATTAATCATAGAAAATGGAAAAGTTTGCGGAGTACGTACAGGAATGGGAATGGAAATTCGTGCAAAAGCAGTTATTTTAACAAACGGAACTTTCTTAAATGGTTTAATTCATATTGGTGAAAAACAATTTGGAGGTGGTCGTATGGGTGAAAGTGCTGCATTCGGAATTACGGAACAATTAGTTGATTTAGGTTTCGAAGCTGGACGTATGAAAACTGGAACTCCTCCTCGAGTTGATGGTCGTTCAATTGATTATTCAAAAATGATCGAACAACCTGGAGATGAAATCCCAGGTAAATTCTCTTACACAAATACACCAAAATTAACAAAACAAAGATCTTGTTGGATTACTTATACCAACCAAGATGTACACGATATGTTAAGAGAAGGTTTTGATCGTTCACCAATGTTCAACGGTACTATTAAATCTACTGGACCAAGATATTGTCCTTCTATCGAAGATAAAATTAATCGTTTCGCAGATAAAGATCGTCACCAAATTTTTGCTGAACCAGAAGGTTGGGAAACAATGGAATTCTATATTAATGGATTTTCTACTTCTTTACCAGACGAAGTACAAGCACGCGCATTAAGAACTATTCCTGGTTTTGAAAATGCTAAAATTTTACGTCCTGGATACGCAATCGAATATGATTATTTTCCACCGACACAATTGAAACATACATTAGAAACTAAGATCATTGATAACTTATACTGTGCTGGACAAATCAACGGAACTACAGGTTACGAGGAAGCGGCTTCACAAGGTTTAATGGCTGGTATTAATGCTGCATTAAAAGTTCAAGAAAAAGACGAATTTATCTTAAATAGAAATGAAGCTTATATTGGAGTTTTAATTGACGACTTAATTACTAAAGGTACAGAAGAACCATATCGTATGTTTACTTCGCGCGCTGAATATCGTATTTTATTACGTCAAGATAATGCTGACGAACGTTTAACTCGTAAAGGTTTTGATATTGGTTTAGCCAAAGAAGAACGTTTAGTTAGAATGGAAAATAAATATAAAAATGCTGAAAAATTAGTTCAGTATTTTGAAGAACATTCTATCAAACCAAATGAGATAAATGAAGTTATTGAAGAACGCGAAGGTTCTCCTCTAGCCCAACCAAATAAAATGGTTAATGTAATTTCTCGTCCGGAATTAAAATTAGCAGATTTCACAAAGTTAGATCGTGTTGCAAATTTTATTGAAGAAAATAATATTAACGAGGAAGAATTAGAACAAACAGAAATTCAAATTAAATACAAAGGTTATATCAAGAAAGAGAAACAAAATGCTGATAAGCTAACTCGCTTAGAAAACCTTCGTATTCCAACGAATATTAATTATGAAGCGATGGGTTCAATGTCTATTGAAGCTCGCCAAAAATTAACTAAAATTAAACCTACAACTGTAGCACAAGCTTCACGTATTAGTGGAGTTTCACCTGCAGATATTAGTGTTTTATTAATCCACATGGGTAGATAATATATGAACAACGTTCCACGTGAAACAATAAATGAAAATCCTTCAATTGAAGGATTTTCTGGTATAAAGGTATTAGATTTACAAGACTACTTTTTAACTCAAGAAAAATTCTCTTTGCACAAGGATGATAAAACTGGAGTGCATTACACCTATCCTCAACCTTTAGAAAATCTTTCGAAGTATTACGAAAGTGAAAATTATATTTCACACACTGATGGTAAAAAATCAATTTTTGAAAAAATATATCAAATTGCTAAGCAGTATAATTTAGATCAAAAATTGAAATTAATTCAGAATTCTACACAAGGAAAAAGCATCCTAGATTATGGTTGTGGAGCTGGTGACTTTTTACAACATATGCAAAAAAATGGATATGATGTAACGGGAATGGAACCTAATCCTAAAGCATTTGAAATATCTCAGAATAAGATTGGAAAAGAAAACGTAGTTAATTGTGAATTAAGAGAGATAAATCGTAAATTTGATATAATCACGATGTGGCATGTTCTTGAACATATACCAAATTTGAATGAAATTTTAACTGAATTAAAGCAACATTTGAATCCTGGTGGAACATTAATCATCGCGGTTCCAAATCATCTTTCTTACGACGCAAACTACTACGGTAAACATTGGGCTGCCTTTGATGTTCCAAGACATCTTTGGCATTTTAATCCTGAGAGTTTACAGCTACTAATTCGCAATTTTGGTATGAATATTGTAAATGTTAGCCCAATGGTATTAGATGCATTTTACGTGAGTTTACTTTCTGAAAAATATAAAGGAAATAAAGTTCCATATTTGAAAGCTTTCTTCGTTGGATTGAAATCTAATTTATCTGCTAAAAAGACAGGCCAATATTCGTCTTTAATTTATACCATTAAGATTAGTAAATAATATAATGCACTTTAACGAACGATTTTAGTGCTTAATGTATGATAACATTAATTTTTTCTGAAATGTTCTTAAAACGAATTTATGAAGGCCGTTTTTAGCCAATTATTTGATCTAAAATAAAACAACTATGAAAAAAGTAATTTTAATGTTAACTGTTGGTGCTACATTTATGTTAGGTTCATGTGCATCTACAAATGTTCAAAAATCTCAAATGGAAACAGGTAAGGAAGTACGTGGTGCTTGGACTTTATCTGATGTGAGTTATGAAGGTTTAGCGAACCAGCAAGTAAGCGGAAAAGTAAAAGTAACTGAAACTGTTTCTAACGTTTTTGATATGGCAAAGCCAGAATGTTATGTTGGCTCTACTTGGAATTTAGTACAAAATAATAAAACGGGTACTTACACATTTAATACTGCAGATTCTGCTTGTCCATCTGGAACTGCTAAAATTATCTGGAACATTGTGGAAGAAGGTACAACAACATACTTCACTTTCAAAGATGTTACTGGTATTAAAGCTAAACAAAACACAGCTGGTTACAAATTAAGAGTTTCTTATTTAGATGCTACAAACATGACTTTGGTACAAGATGTTAATGTGAATGGAAAAATAGCACAAGTACTTTACTCTTTTCAACGCTAATCTATAAATCTTAAATTATGAAAAAATTAAATACAAAATTAACTGCAATCGTATTAGGTGGAGCATTCGTTCTGTCTTCATGTTCTGCTGTTCAAAATGCCAATAACACACAAAAAGGTGCTGGTATCGGAGTAGTTGCTGGAACTGTTTTAGGTGGTATTTTAGGAAATAATATTGGTAAAGGTGGAAACACTGCTTTAGGTGCTGTAATCGGTGCTGCTGTTGGTGGAGCTGCTGGAACAATTATTGGAAATAAAATGGATAAACAAGCTCAGAAAATTGAGCAAGTTTTACCTGGAGCTGAAGTTGTTCGTACGGAAGAAGGGATTAACTTAATTTTAGATGAATCTTCTAAAGTTACTTTTGAATATAACAAATCAGGATTAACATCAACAGCAAAAACTAACTTAGATAAATTAATCGAAGTTTTCAAAGAATACCCAGATACAAATTTATTAATTGTTGGTCACACTGATAACGTTGGTTCACAAGGTTACAATAAACCATTATCTGAGCAACGTGCAAATTCGGTTAAACAATATTTAGTTGCTAATGGAATTTCTGCTTCACGTTTAACTTCAACAGGAAAAGGTTTAGAAGAACCAATTGCTGATAATGCTACAGCTGAAGGTCGTGCGGCTAACCGTCGTGTAGAAATTGCAATTACTGCAAATGAAAAGATGAAAGCTGATGCTGAAAAAGAAGCTGGAGTAAAATAATAAACTTATATTTTCTTATAAAAGAAAAGCGTCCAAATTTGGACGCTTTTTTTATGTTAAATAAGGATTGCTCTATTTTACGTTAACAATGAACCATTTCCCGTTAAGATGTTCTAGTGTTAAAATATATTTTTTATTAGAATCATCATTCAAAGTTACATTTGACTCTATTAAAACTACTTTCTCGTCTCCATCAATAACTTTTGTATCTTTTATTTTAGCACTTTCTAAAACGGTTACAAAATTATCTTGCGAAAACTTTTGATAAGTTGCCCAATCACTATTTCTTGTTAAAGCAAAAGCTGCTGAATAATTCTTTTTAGAAATATTTTGCATAAAACGATTACTTAAATTCGTAACCATTGCGATGTCTTTACTAATCGTTTTAGATACAGAATCCATCTTCGTCTCCACTCCTGCTCTAACCAAATCAGAAGGAATTGTAACAGTTTTTCTTTGTGTCAAATATCTTTCTGGATGTGGAATTCTTACCAAAACATCAACAGAATTTGATTTAATTTTTGATGGATCTAAGCTAGAATATTTTAATAAAATACCATTATTTCTATACAAAGCATCTATCGAATTTGGATCGATTGTAGCCCTTTGTGTATAGATAATTTGCCCACCACTAAATACTTCCATTGTAGCTGTAACAGCTTTTTCTAATTGAATTTCTTGTCCTTCAACATCAAAGAAAAATGGATCTAAACGAATACCTTCCTCTTCATTTTTAACTCTGAAATCAAATCGTTGTATCTTAATTGACGGTTCTTCAGAAACTTCTACCTCAGTTGTAGGTGTAATTGTTCCAGGTAATGGAATTCCATTTGCTAAAGGAACTTGATTTCTATTCCATGAAAAGTTATTTTCAACGGCAATTTTTTCAGCCATATCAAATATCTCGCTTGAAGTTTTATTATCAACTAAATTTCGAACAGCAGCCCAACGTTGCTCATCATTATTGGTTGCATTAGTTTTGTAGTGATAAACTATATCTAACGCTTCCTTAAATTTATCTTGTTGCAACAATGGCAATTCTTTGGCAATTTGATCCACAGTTTCGTTAAAAGCTGCTTGATCACGACCATCTATTTTCATATTATCGTTTGAACAACTAAAAACAAACAATAATGAAGCAATTAGTAATATTCTTTTCATAGGTACAATTTCCAATTTTATAAATCTCTAATCGGTTTAATATAAATCGATTATATCTAGATATTCTTATATTTTGCAAAAGTAATCGAATAAAATTATCCGAAACTATTTATGCTAAGTTTTCTTCAATTTTTTTGGACTTATTTTTCTCTTTATTCTCTAATTGAGTTAAAAGATCTTCTGTAATAGTTTCTGCTGTTTTCTCGTAAAATGATTTCTTATCGATACGATTCGCAATTAAATTAGCTCCCCAAGCTGCAACCAACATGTAAAATATAACCGAATGTCTATCAGTCATTTCTAAAACCAGAATTGCACACGTAAAAGGAGAGCGCGTAAAAGCAGTTAAAAAGGAAACCATTCCTATTAAAACCAACATATTAATCTGTCTTGGTTTTAATGTAAATAAATCGCCAATAAAAGCTCCAATAGAACCTCCGAAACTTAAAGCTGGTGCAAATATACCTCCTGCTCCACCATTTGTAAACGAAATAATCCCGTTAAACAAACGAGCCGGAATCGTATACCATTCTACTTTTTTATCAGCTTCAAACAACAAGCGATCTAATAATAAATTCCCTGCTCCAACACTATCTTTATCTGTATAAAAAACAACTGTTGCAAATGCCATTACAGCCAAAAATCCAAAAATAAATTGTTTCTTTTTGGATAACTTTTTCTTGAATGAATTAACATTAAAAGCTATTTTACCAAAATAAGCACCAAAAATTCCACAAACTAATGTTACTAATAAAAGTATCAGAAAAAATTGCCATCCATCAGGATCTACTTTTGGGAAACCAAAAACTAAATATGGTCCTAAAATAGTTTGTGCAGTAAAACCTGCAATGATTACCGCTGAAAAAACAGTAGTTCTTAAATACTTAATATGGTTTTTTGATAATTCTTCTATTGCAAAAACTATTCCACCTAATGGTGTGTTGAATGCTGCTGCTAAACCTGCCGCTCCTCCTGTAATAATCATTAACTTCTGAGAAATCTTTGGCCAAGAATCAGGAATAGTTTTATTTACAACATGTAAAACTGAAGCTGCAATCTGAATGGTAGGACCTTCTCTTCCCACTACTCCACCTCCAAGAGACATGAAAAAACTACTTAGTATTTTAATGAATATGATTCGAACACTTAAAAGTTGATCAATTAGTTTTTTAGATTTTTTCTTTGGTAAAGAAAGTGACGCAATAACTTGTGGAATTCCACTTGCGTTAGAATATTTTGAATACTTCTGAACAGAAATATAAGATAAAAAGAAAAACACAGGTGCTAATACAAACACCCATGCTTTATTATGTGCATATATTTTTAAAAAAGTTGATTCGCCAAAATGTAAAATTTCAGCATATAAAACAGCTAATAAGCCAATCACGCAAGAGGCAATCCAAAGTGGAATGTTTTGAAAAATAAAAGCAGTAGATTCAAATCTTTTTTTTGTAACCTCTTTTATTTTTAACTCGCTCAATTTCTCCTTTTTAGCTGATTCCATTTTTTAATTCAAGTTGATACTCAAAGTTAAAAAACTAAAGGAACTTCTATTAATAAAACTTCAGAATTTGATAATACTTTAAATTGGATTTCGTTTTCTGGTGTAATTTCAACTGAATCTCTTCTTTGAAGTAATTTACCATCAAATTCAATCTCACCTTCAACAACCATTAAAAACACTCCTTGATTTTGATTGTGAATTTTATAATTAACTTCTTTATCAACATTAAATTTACCTTGGAAAATCCATGCATTTTGATGAATCCATACTCCTTGATCATCTGCATTTGGAGAAAGAATTTGATACAATTCATTCTCTTTTTCAAATTGCTTAATTGATAATTGTTGATATCTTGGTTCTACATTTTGTGCATTTGGAAAAATCCAAATCTGAAAGAATTCAGAAGTAACATCTTCATAAGCATTCATCTCAGCATGAAAAACTCCAGTTCCAGCACTCATTACCTGAATATCTCCTGCTTCTATAACAGAACCAGTACCCATAGAATCGCTGTGTTTTAGTCCTCCTTTGGTTGGAATTGTAATAATTTCCATGTTGTCGTGAGGATGTTTACCAAATCCCATTCCACCCGTTACAATATCATCATTCATCACACGTAATGCTCCGAAATGAATTCTTTCTTGATCAAAATAATTTGCGAAAGAATAAGAATGTTTAGTATTTAACCATCCATGATTAGCTCCTCCTCTTTCGTCTGCTTTAAATATTTGGTATTTCATGATTTTATTTCTTTTATTCAAAGTTACTATAAAGCAAATTTGAAATTCTTGATATGTGTTAATTAATGTTTTAAAATGTGTTATTTAAACATTTGAGTTATTAAAATTAACAATTTATAAAAATTGTTAATTAAGTCAATTTTGTTATAATTTACAATAAATTAACTATTTATAAGTTATAAATAAGTTGTTAAAATGTATAATTAATTGATGTGAATATCTAGCTATTCACAATTGTGAATAACGCTAAATAAAATTAATGGAAATAACATCTATATCATTCAAATTGGTAATTTGGACATTCGTATGCTTAATCGCAATGATTGGAGCGATATTTATGGTTTGGAAAGTTTACAGAGCTTTATCTAAATAAAAAAAGCACCTCGAAATGAGATGCTTATAGGGTTATTAACATTGTTAACATTACTTGTTATCTTTTTGCCATGCAATGATTTTATCTCGAATAAACTCGGCTAATTTCACTTTTGATTGATGTGTCCAACCAGCTATATGCGGAGCTAAAACGACATTATCAGCTTCAATTAAATATTGAAACTCTTCAGGCAATTCTGAAGCAACCAATTTCTCAAAACTTGATTTTTCAAATTCTAAAACATCTAAAGCGGCTCCTAAAACCTTTCCTGATTTCATCGCATCAACCAAATCTTTTGTCACAACACTTTTTCCTCTTGCAGTATTAACAAAATAAAATGGATTCTTGAAGTTATTAATAAACTCTGCGTTAATCATTTGCATCGTATCTGGCGTTTGCGGCGTGTGTAAACTAACAACTTGTGCACAATTAAAGAATTCTTCTAACGAAACTTGTTTTGCAAACTCATTTCCTTTATTTGGTAAAATATCATAACAAATAACTTCTACGCCAAAACCTTGTAAACGTTTCGCGAAAGCATTTCCCATGTTTCCATAACCAATGATTCCAACAGTTTTACCCATCAACTCATCGCCACGGTTTTCTTCACGTTTCCAAATCCCATTACGAACTTCTAAATCTGCACGTCGTAAATGATGCATCAACATCAACAACATTCCTACCGCATGTTCACCAACCGAATCACGATTTCCTTCTGGAGAATTGAATAAAGTTATTCCACGTTCAGCAGCATATTCTTCATCTATATTCTCTAAACCAGCTCCTACTCGACCAATAAATTTTAGATTTGTTGCTTTTTCTAAAAACGAACGATCTATCGGGAAGCGAGAACGAACAATCAATCCGTCGTATTGATCAATTTTCTGTTCAATTTCTTCTTTTGATGAAATGTAATCTTCATCAACAATAAATCCAGCTTCTCGTAAACCATTATTTAAACATTCGTGATTAGAATCTATTGCTAATATTTTATAGGAAGTCGACATGTATATTTTTCTTTCAAATTTACGATAGATTTTCTATTTCAATCAGTAATTCACAAACTATTCATAAACATGTTGATAAAATATTAAGTTAAAGATTATCAACATCTAACAATGTTTATAACTACAACTAATAAAGTTTATTTTAGTAATAAAATCTAAATAATTGAACTTTTACAATTACATTATAAGCCAATAAAATAGGTTGTATAGTAAGGCATAAATCGTATAATTCTTCATAAATTTGCAGCATGACAATTAAAGAAATTCAAAACGAAATAGTAGACGAATTCTCATTTTTTGATGATTGGGAAGAGCGTTATGAATATTTAATCGAATTAGGTAAAAGTTTAAAAGCATTACCAGAAGAATCAAAAACAGATGATAAAATCATCAAAGGTTGTCAATCTTCAGTTTGGTTAGATGCGGAGTTAGATGGTGATAAAATTATTTTTAAAGCAGATTCTAACGCTATTTTACCAAAAGGAATCGCTGCATTATTAGTACGCATGTACAACAATCAAGCACCTAAAGATATTTTAGATTCTGATACAGATTTTATTAATGAAATTGGTTTGTCTGAATTTTTATCTCCAACGCGTGCGAATGGTTTATTAGCCATGGTTAAACAATTTAAGTTTTACGCGATTGCATTTCAATCTAAATTGAATTCATAATAAGTTTATGGCGAAGAAGAAACTGTTAGTCTTACGTTTTTCGGCATTGGGTGATGTAACGATGATTGCTCCTGTTTTGGAAGAATTTTTGGAACAAAATCCTGATGTGGAAGTATATGTAGCTTCTCGACCATTTATGGGAACGATTTTTAAATCGAACCCTAAAATAAAATTCTTACCAATTGATCTGAATAACAAGTACAAAGGTTTCTTTGGTTTGATTCAATTATTTAATGAATTGAAAGTACATCATTTTGATTACGTAGCAGATATGCACAATGTAATCAGAAGTAAGGTTATTACTACTTTATTTAGTTTAACTGGTACAAAAACAGCAACTTTAGATAAAGGAAGAGCGGAGAAAAAAGCATTAATTGCGCAAGAAAATAGAGTTTATCAACAGCTAAAGTTAACAACTGAACGCTATGCTGATGTTCTTCGATCTTTAGGCTTCACAGTTCAATTATCGCATCAATTAAAACCATCGCATCAGAAAGAAGATAAAGCCATCGGAATTGCACCTTTTGCTGCTTTTACAAGTAAAATGTTTCCCATTGATAAGATGAAAATCGTAGCTACAAAATTAGCAGAAGATGGATACAAAATTTATTTGTTTGGCGGTGGACAAAAAGAAGTGGATGAGTTAAAAACTTGGGAAAATTTTCATCCGAATATCATTTCGTTAGCCGGTGCTTTGAAATTTGAACAAGAGTTGGATAAAATAGCAACCTTACAAGCCATGATTTCTATGGATAGTGCTAATATGCATCTGGCTTCTTTAAAGGGTACACGTACCATTTCTATTTGGGGCGGAACGCATCCTTTTGCTGGTTTCTTGGGGTATGGACAATCGAATGATGATGTTATTCAGGATGAAAATTTATCGTGTAGACCAACATCAATCTTTGGGAAAGATCCTAAAGGTTTCGAAAATTTTGATTATTTCCAGAATTTAGATGCTGAATATATGTATCAAGAAATTAAACGAAGAATTGAAAATATATAAATTTTATCAAACTTAATTCTAAAATAAAAGCCACTCAAATTGAGTGGCTTTTTATATCGGTAAGATATTATCCTTTTTGATGAATCAACTGATTTTCAATTTCTTTATCAATTTCTTTAAAGAAACCAAAACCTTTTAGTGTAATTATTATTCCGAAGATTAATAAACAAATACCAACGCCTTTTCTGATTTTATAAACCATATCATCCGTAATACGTTTTTGTAACTTTCCTGCTAAGAAAATTTTGACCAAGTCAATACAGAAATAAGTTAATAAAACTACTCCCATGTATAAGACAAAATCCTGAGGAATAGGATACTTAATCATAATTGATGATACAATTACAAACCAAAAAACTATGACACCAACATTTAAAAGATTCATGATAAATCCATTAAAAAATGTTCGTAAATAGTTTTTACTCACGAGCTGCTGATCATTTTCTAAATGCAATTTTGGTTTTGAGTAGTACATAAAAATCCCATAAATAATCACGAAAAAACCAGCGATTATATAAATGCGATAAAATTTTGGATGAGTTGTCACATAATCTGTAAAGTCTTTACTACCAAAATAAGCTGCAGCAATACATAGAATATCTGCTGCAATTACACCTAAATTTAAGGTAACTGCAGATTTCCAACTCTTTCTAATACTAGTTTCAATCAATAGAAAGAAAACAGGTCCAATTAAAAATATACTTAGAATAAAACCAATCAGTATGGCTGAAAAAATTAATTCCATAACTTGATTTAAGGGCTGCAAGATAACATTTTATCTCGAATTAATAATTAGTCTACTAATTCGAAATCTAATTGTTTCTTAATTAAGTCAGCGTTAATTACCTTAATTCTAATAGATGCTCCTAATTGATATTTAATACCAGTACGACGTCCAACTAAAGCATGATTCTTATCGTCGAAATAGAAATGATCTCCTTCCATATTACGAGAACGAACTAAACCTTCGCAGCGAGTTTCAGGGATTTCAACAAATAATCCATACTCTTGAACACCTGTAATAAACGCATCAAAAGTTTGTCCTACGAATTGCTCCATGTACTTCACTTGCATGTATTTGATCGAGTCGCGTTCTGCATCAGAAGCTACTTTCTCACGAGCAGAACTGTGCTTACATTTTTCTTCATAAACATCTACAGCTGGCGATTTTTTACCATCTAAATAATCTTGTAATAGACGATGCGCCATAACGTCTGGATAACGACGAATTGGTGATGTAAAGTGTGAATAATAATCAAATGCTAAACCGTAGTGCCCAATATTTTCAGTCGAATATTTTGCTTTCGCCATACAACGTAAAACTAAAGTTTCGATCATATTTTCTTCTGGTTTACCCTTTACTTCGGCCAATAATTTATTAATCGATTGGATCGTTGTTTTGCGATCTCCTACTTCTAATTCATAATCAAATTGACGAATGAATTTCTTTAAATCCAATAATTTATCAGGATTTGGATCATCGTGAATACGGTAAACATAAGTATTTCCGTTTTCTTTTCCTTTCTTATCTAAGCTTACAAATTCAGACACTTTTTTGTTGCATAACAACATAAATTCCTCGATTAATTTGTTCGCGTCTTTCGCTATTTTAAAGTAAATACCTTCTGGATTATGGTCTGCATTTAATTGGAACTTAACTTCAACTTTATCAAAATTAATCGCTCCAACTTTCATACGTTTAGCACGCATAATTTTTGCTAATTCGTCTAATTTTAAAATTTCAGCTTTAAAATCTCCGTCAGCTCCTTCTATAATTTCTTGCGCTTCTTCATATGTAAATCGACGATCTGAATGCGTAACGGTACGACCAAACCAAGTATTTACAATATTCGCTTGATCGTCCATTTCAAATACTCCAGAAAATGTGTATTTATCCTCGTTCGGACGTAATGAACACGCCACATTAGATAATATTTCTGGTAACATTGGTACGACACGATCTACTAAATAAACCGATGTGGCACGAGCGTAAGCTTCTTTCTCTAGCAATGAACCTGGACGTACATAATGTGAAACATCAGCAATATGAACACCAATTTCCCAATTCCCGTTTTCTAACTTACGAATTGATAAAGCATCATCAAAATCTTTAGCATCTTTTGGATCTATTGTAAACGTAGTAATATTACGCATATCGCGACGACGCGCAACTTCTTCTTCCGTGATACGTGTATCAATGTTATTCGCCTCTTCTTCTACTTCAGCAGGGAATTCGGCAGGTAAATCATATTCTAATAAAATCGCATGAATTTCAACATCCGTATCGTTTGGATCTCCTAAAACGCGAATAATTTCACCGAATGGAGAATTTGAACCTTCTGGCCAATTAGAAAGTCGAACAACTACTTTCTGACCTGGTTCAGCACCGTTAAAACGTTCTTTTGGAATAAAGAAATCATGGTTCCCGTTTTGCATAACCACAAAACCAAAATTTCCATTTTTTCCTAATTCAAAAATTCCTGTAAAGTCAGTTTTATTGCGTTGAATAATCTCTACAATTTCACCTTCTAATTTAGAACTTTGACGTTTTCTTGGGTACATGTAAACACGAACTTCATCACCTTGTAAAGCGTTTTTAGTTCTTCCTTTTTGTACAAAAATATCTTGTTCTAAATCTTCTACAACAATGTAAGCGCTTCCTGATGAAGTTAAATCAACTTTACCAACGTAGTAATCTTTGGTTGCATCAACTTTGTATTTACCACGTTCTACTTCCTCAATTTTTTTATCGGCTAATAAAACGTTGATATTTTTAATTAATAATTCAATCTCAATTCGGTTATCTAAACCAATTGCGGCTGAAATTTGTTTATAGTTTAAAGCTTTCTTTGGATTTTTAAATAATACTTCAATAATAGCTTTAGTATATTTGGTAATGTTCTTCTCTTTTTTAGAAGCTTTATTATTTTTAAAATTCTTTCTTGGCATAATTTGTTTTTCCTCTGATATATTTAAATATCATTCTTAATTTAATTTCTCTATCAACATCTTAACAAATTAGAATTCAGCAATATAATAACATATTAATATAAGATGTTAATAACCTTAATAACATAACCGTTGCAAAGGTAATATAACTTTTGCGGAGTATAACGTATTGACGAGGAAGTATCTAATTTTATAATATTAAATGATTGTTATACGCTATTACATGTTGCTAAAATTGAGCCAAAAATATTTTACTCTAATTACTAAATAATATTTTAACCTAATTAATGCTTATCAACATCTTAAAATAATTGATTTAAAACAAATTAACATCTATAATTAACAGTTATAAACATGTTAATTATAGATGATTTTTCAATAAAAAAAGAGTTTTAACCAATGGTTAAAACTCTTTCAAAACGCTATAATAATTCGATTCCTTCCTTTTTTAGTGATTCTCTTGTTTTACAATCCCAAATACTAGCTTGTACTTCTCCTATGTGTCTTAATTTCAACATAAACATAACCAATCTTGATTGTCCGATTCCTCCACCAATCGATTCCGTTAGTTGATCTTCTAACAACATTGTATGAAAAAATAAACTTTTTCGATCTGATAATCCTCTTAGTTCAAGTTGTTTTAATAAAGCAGATTTATCAACACGAATTCCCATTGATGATAACTCAAATGCCTGCTCTAATACAGGGTTCCAAACTAAAATATCACCGTTTAATCCTTTATAACCAGCTTCATTTTCAGTACTCCAATCATCATAATCAGCTGCACGAGCATCATGAAATTCACCGTTTGATAACTCTCCTCCAATTCCGTAAATAAATACCGCTCCAAATTCTTTTGTAATGGCATTTTCTCTTTCTTTAGGTGAAAATGTTGGATATTTTTGTAATAATTCTTCAGAAGAAATAAATGTAATTTCTTGTGGTAAAACAGCTTTAATTGTAGGATATTTAGCCTCTACTATTTGTTCAGTTTCCTTTATTGATTTATAAATTGATTTAACCGTCGATTTTAAATATTCTAATTTACGATCTTCAGGTTTTATCACTTTTTCCCAATCCCATTGATCTACATAAATAGAATGAATTGGAGAATAATCTTCATCAGGACGTAAGGCTTTCATATCGGTAATAATACCTTCACCTACCTCTAATTCTAATTCTTTTAAACGAATACGTTTCCATTTTGCTAAAGAATGAACCACAACTGCTTTCTGATCATCTAAAGATTTTATCGGAAATTTTACAGGACGCTCTATACTATTTAAATCATCATTTATTCCAGTTCCGTCTAATACAACTAAAGGACCTGAAACCGGAATAAGGTTAAGGTTTTGTTGCAAACCTTTTTCAAATTCTTGTTTCACAAATGATATAGCTTGTTCGCGTAGTAATAGTGCTCTGCTCATTTCTAATAAATTTTTTAACTAATTATTTTTATCGAGTTGTAAAAGTAGAATAACGAACAATAGACAAACAAATATAAAGCGTAATTGCTTCAATAGTTGAATTTAACAATATAAATAAGGTGATATAATTTAAAATTTAAACTTATTTAGATATTATAATTTAAAATTTAAAAATAAAAAAAGAGATTATTTGGATAAAATAATCTCTTATATAATTTAAGTAAACTTATTTTTAGCAAGAACAAGCAATCTTGTTCACACGCGCTTCGTGGCGACCACCTTCAAAATCAGTAGATAAAAAAGTATCTACAATTTGCTCTGCATATTCATAAGCAATAAAACGAGCTGGTAATGTTAATACATTAGCATTATTATGCTGACGTGCTAAAGCAGCAATATCTGTCATCCAACATAAAGCAGCACGCACTTTTTGATGCTTATTTGCAGTCATTGTTACACCTTGTGCACTTCCACAAAGTAAAATACCAAATTCAGCATTTCCTTCCTCAACTTTCGTAGCCACTGCATGCGCAAAATCAGGGTAATCAACACTCTCTGTTGAAAAGGGACCAACATCCTCAATATCAAATCCTTTACCTGTTAAAAAGGCTACTAATTTAGCCTTATATTCATACCCAGCGTGGTCTGATCCAATTACAATTTTCATACTATTAACAACTGTTTTTTATGTTTTTGTTTTAATTCATTGTAAATCAAACGTTAAGTTAAAGTAACAACTTGTTAAGATTTGGATTAATAATTCTAATAAGTTTTGAGCACAAAAATTTGGAAATGTGATTCAAATTTCGAATTAGAAATATTTTAATACAAGTCAAGTAAAACTTTTCATCTTGGCATGAAAAATTTACACACGTTTATTAATACTTTTCACAATTCAACTTTTTCACAAAAGTTGTTTATGAACAGATTTAATAAAATGTTGATACCATTTCTAAACCTTTAATTATAAAGCAAAATTACGAATAATAACCTGTTAATAGAAGTGAAACAAAATTTATCTCACTTTAGTTATTCACATATTAACAGTGCTAATAATAGGTATATATTTTTCTTTTTTTTAAAAATTAAAAACTTAGTTAATTATTATATATGTTTATAAATGTTGAAAGTTGAAAAAGGTTGAAATCAAAATTCAATTAAGAATCAAAGATTAATTACATTTGTACTACAAATTATACCAAACAAAATGAAAACAATTAACGACTTCAACTTTGAAAACAAAAAAGCCCTAATTCGTGTTGATTTTAATGTTCCGCAAGACGAAAACTTAAAAGTTACCGATGACACAAGAATTAAAGCCGCTGAACCAACGATCGCTAAAATTTTAAAGGATGGTGGCGCAGTTGTGTTAATGAGTCATCTAGGACGTCCTAAAGGGGAATTTAACGACAAATACGCTTTAAAACATATCGCATATAAAGTTTCTGAAATTATTGGAACAGAAGTTATCGTTGCTAATGATGTAATTGGTGATGATGCTAAACAAAAAGTAGAGAATCTAAAACCAGGCCAAGTTTTATTGTTAGAAAATGTTCGTTTCCACGCTGAAGAAGAAAAAGGAGATGAAAACTTTGCTAAAGCTTTAGCTGATTTTGGAGATATTTATGTAAATGATGCGTTCGGAACAGCTCACCGTGCACACGCTTCTACTGCAATTGTTGCAGAATTCTTCCCAGAAAATAAATGTTTCGGTTTATTAATGGAACAAGAATTAACAGCTATTAACAAAGTGTTAGCTGATGGAGAAAAACCTGTAACAGCGATACTTGGAGGTGCAAAAGTGTCGTCAAAAATTACAATTATTAACAACATTTTACCAGTTATTGATAATTTAATTATTGGTGGAGGGATGACTTATACTTTCGTAAAAGCAAATGGTGGACAAATCGGAAATTCATTAGTGGAAGATGATAAATTAGATTTAGCCAAAGAAATTTTAGCAGCTTGCGAAACCCACAATGTTAAAGTTTATTTACCTATTGATAATGTAATTGCAGATGATTTTAACAACGATGCAAATCGTCAAATTACTCCTGTTGGTGAAATTCCTGACGGATGGATGGGAATGGATGTAGCTGATGAAACAATCAAACAAAATGCTGAAGTAATCAAAAATTCAAAAACAATTCTTTGGAATGGTCCATTAGGTGTTTTTGAAATGTCAAACTTTGCTGCCGGAACTGTTGCATTAGGTGATGCAATTGCTGAAGCTACTGCAAACGGAGCGTTTTCGTTAGTTGGTGGTGGAGATTCTGTTGCTTTTGTTAAACAATTTGGTTACGATACTAAAGTAAGTTATGTTTCTACAGGTGGTGGAGCAATGTTAGAGTCTTTAGAAGGTAAAGAATTACCAGGTGTTGCAGCTATCTTAAAATAGAATATTTTAATTCAATATATAACATAAAAAAGTCGGAATTATATTCCGACTTTTTTATTGGTTAATTTTATTTTGTTAAAAACTTAGAATTGATATTCAATCAATTAAAAGGTTATTAATATGCTTTGTTAATAAATGTTGATAACCAAAAACGCCTTAAAATTGGTTTATACAAGAATGATAATTAATCAAAAAAGCGAGTATTAATACTCGCTTTTTTGATTGAATAATTTTGGTTAGTAAAAAGGGATTGACCTTATATTTTTGTAAATATGATTTAGAAAAATTCAACTTATACTTTTATAGAATATTAAAAATATAGAAAGTATTAGTTCCGTTTTTAAATACATATTTCATACCAAAATCAAAAAATGAACACTGATAATTTTTAATAATTCAAACCAAGAAAATATTTAAGGGATTCATATTATCATTTATTCCAATTCCATTTCAACATAATAGTCTTGTATTTTCACTGCATTTTTTTACTCTGATTTTGAAGCTAAATTTCAATTTTATAATAGTAAGGTCAACTTATTTTTTAATGATTTAATAAAAATCTGAATTATTTAAGACAGTAAATCAATGTTGAAAGTTGTTCAAAATTTGTAAATAATTTACAGAAACCATTGTGAAATCTTCAATAGATTCTATTGTATATTCGTTTTAACAAAGTTTAACGTATTTACAATAAACTTTTAAATACAAAACTTATACATTGTTCTTATTTTTAGTGAAATTTGAATGATTAAACCGAACTAAATAAATTTTATCGGAATTTTGGATATACAACAACTTAACGAACAGATTGAAGCTAAGAGCGAATCTATCACTCGCTTAACTTCTGAAATCAATAAATCGATTATTGGACAAGAGAAAATGGTCGAAAGTTTATTGATAGGATTATTAGGTAATGGACACGTATTATTAGAAGGTGTTCCTGGATTAGCCAAGACATTAGCAATCAAAACACTTTCTGAAGCTGTAGATGGTTCATTTTCTCGTATTCAATTTACACCCGATTTATTACCTGCAGATGTAGTTGGTACCATGATCTATAATGTAAAAGAAAACGATTTTAGAATAAAGAAAGGTCCAATCTTCGCGAACTTCGTTTTGGCCGATGAGATAAATCGTTCGCCAGCGAAAGTACAATCTGCTTTATTAGAAGCGATGCAAGAAAAACAAGTAACAATTGGTGATGAAACTTACCGATTGGATACACCTTTCTTAGTATTAGCAACTCAAAATCCGGTAGAACAAGAAGGTACTTATCCACTTCCTGAAGCTCAAGTCGATCGTTTTATGTTGAAAACTGTGATCACGTATCCAGAGTTAGAAGCGGAACGAATGATTTTACGTCATTCCATTAATCAATCATTTCCAAAAATTAACAAAGTAATTTCTATCCAAGAATTATTGGAAGCAAGAGAAATGGTGAAACAAGTTTATATGGATGAAAAAATCGAAAAATATATTCTTAATATTATCAATGCAACTCGTTTCCCTGAAAAAGTAGGTTTAGAAAAATTAGTTCCAATGATTTCATTTGGTTCATCACCACGTGGATCTATCAACTTAGCTCAAGCTTCTAAAGTTTACGCATTCTTACGTAGAAGAGCTTATGTAATTCCAGACGATGTTCGTGCCATGGCAAAAGATGTTTTACGTCATCGTATCGGAGTTAGTTATGAAGCAGAAGCAGAAAATGTAACGACAGAAGAAATTATTGATAATATTCTGAATGTTGTTCCAGTTCCTTAATCTTTCAATTTATTGTGGATACTAAAGAAATTTTAAAACGTGTAAAACGTATTGAATTAAAGAGCAAGCGTAAAGCGAGTAATTTATTCATGGGCGAATACCACAGTTCGTTCAAAGGGCGAGGTATGATTTTTAGCGAAGTTCGTCCTTATCAATACGGCGACGATGTTAGAAATATAGATTGGAACAAAACTGCTCGCTACAATGAACCTTATGTAAAAGTTTTTGAGGAAGAACGCGAATTAACCATGTATTTGTTAATAGATGTTTCGGAATCGGGAAACTTTGGAACACGTAAGCAAATAAAAATGGAAACAATTGCTGAAATTGCTGCTTCGTTGGCTTTTTCGGCAACTACATATAATGATAAAGTAGGTTTGGTTTTATATACAGATCATATCGAAAAATTTATTCCTCCTAAAAAAGGAAAACAACATGTTTTACGAATCGTAAGAGAAATTATCTCGTACGAACCAATTAGTAAAAAAACTGATTTAGCGGAAACGTTAGAACAATTTATGAAATATGCACGTCGAAAATCGAATGTGTTTATTATTTCAGATTTTATAGATTCATCAGATTACGATAAACCTTTGCGAGTAGCATCAAAAAAACATGATATTACAGGTTTACGAATTTTTGATGAAAAGGAAACTATTTTTCCAAACATTGGTTTAGTTAATATACAAGATCAAGAAACTGGAGAAATTAGATTAATTGATACATCATCGGCTAATACTCGAAAAATGTACGCTGCATATTTTCATGAATTAGATAAAAGATACCACGCAATTTTCAAGAAAAACAATGCAGGAAGTTTATCAATTCGTTCCGATCAAGATTATGTTCATCCATTGTTAAACTATTTTAAAAGTCATCGTTTTTGATATGAAGAAGCTATTTCTTTTAGGAAGTTTATTTTTTTCGTCTCTTGGTTTTGCTCAAGAATTAGATGCGAAAATTGATACGACAAAGATTAAAATAGGTGAACCTGTTCGATTAATTTATTCTATTGATTTTACGAAAGGTGATAAAATTCAATTTCAATCATTAAAAGATACACTTTCTCATCACATCGAAATTATTGATCAAAAAATTGATACAGTAATTGAAGGTGAAAATAAGAAAATTGTACATCAATTGGATTTGACTTCTTATGATGCGGGCGAATATTTTATACCGACAATTCCGGTTGAAAAAAATGGACAAGTTTTAAGAACGCCATCTTTCCAAATCGAAGTTCAGGATGTTGAAGTAGATACTGCACAAGCTAAAGTACATCCAATTAAACCAATTATGACGGTCGAGTATTCATTGCGTGATTATTGGAATAAATATTGGATTTATGGAATTACAGCTTTAATTCTGTTTATTATAGCTCTTGTTTTAATCATCTTATTTATTCGTTCAAAATCTAGAAATTTAAAAAATCTTGAACCAAAAACTCCTTACGAGGAAATGATTGCAGGATTAAAATCTTTGGATGCAAAAAAATATTTAAAGAGAGGTGAACAACGAGAATATTACACACAACTTTCATTTATTTTGCGTAGATATATTGGTAAAGTTTATCATTTTTCAGCATTAGAAATCTTGTCAGATGATTTGGCACAAACGATAGAAAATCGTGAAGATATTGTTGCTGAAGATAAACATTTATTCAGAAAATTCTTATCTGATTCAGATTTAGTAAAATTTGCGAAGCAAGAATTAGATGAAGAAAAAAATGTAAAATACAGAACGTGGGTTGGTGAATTTGTAGAACGTATAAAACCGCTTGATCTTCCGGAAAATGATTCCGAAACTGAAGATAAAGTTACAGGTGAGAAGTACAAAAAGTGGGATAATAGCTAATGTTTAACTTTGAATTTCAGACGCCTTGGGTTTTACTTTTGTTATTGATTTTACCATTTTTCATTTTTAGAGAAATAAAAAAATCAAAACAAAAAAAAGCGTCTTTAAAAATCAGTTCTCTAAAACCATTTGGTTCAGCAAAGAGTAATTTATCACGATACAAACCATTACTTTTTGTTATGCGAATGTTGGCTATGGCTTTATGTATTATTGCTTTGGCTCGACCTCGTATTGTTGATGTAACGACTCAAATAAAATCAGACGAAGGTGTTGATATTTTGGTAACTGTAGATACTTCTTTAAGTATGATGGCGCAAGATTTAAAACCTGATCGTCTAAACGCTTTAAAAGAAGTTGCGAAAGAATTTGCCAATCAACGACCAACAGATCGTATTGGTTTGGTAGAATATTCTGGCGAAGCATTAACTCGTGTTCCCCTAACAACGGACAGGGAAATGTTAGTCTCTGAAATCGATCGTTTACAATCTGGAATCTTAGAAGATGGAACAGCAATTGGTGTTGGATTAGCAACAGCTATCAATCATTTAAAAGATAGTAAAGCAGTTTCTAAAGTTATTATTCTGATTACGGATGGTGTTGAAAGTATCAATCCGTCTGCCGATTTAATGTATGTTTCTCCAAGACAAGCAGCAGAAATTGCAGCTTCTAAAGGAATCAAAGTTTATACAATCGGTATTGGTACAAACGGACAAGCTCCTTTTCCTACTGGATATGATATTTATGGTGGATTAATTTTTGAAATGCGTCCAGTGGAAATTGACGAATTACTTTTAGAAGAAATTGCTGATAAAACAGGTGGTTTATATTTCCGAGCTACAAGTAACGAAACATTAAAAAATATTTATTCGGAAATTGATCGATTAGAAAAATCAGAAATTAATGAAATCAAATTTTATAATTATACAGAACTTTTCGCAAAATTCTTGTTACCAGCTTTAATTTTATTGCTGTTAGAAATTGTGCTAAGAAGAACCGTTTTTAAAGAATTAATTTAATGCAGTGGGGTGATTTTGGACAAATAATATGGTTATTGGCTTTATTTGTAGTTATATTTTTATCGGTTAATGTTTACCGATGGAGAGAACGTGTAAAAACAACTTTTGCTGATAAACATCTCCTTCCTTTTATATTTCCGATGATTTCTTCCAGACGATTTTTATTAAAATTGTTCTTATCATGTGCTGCAATATTTTTGATAATTATTTCTTTGATGGATCCTTTATTTGGACAAAAGGAAGTTGAAGTGAAACGCGAAGGAATTGATTTGGTTTTCGTACTAGATTTATCTTCAAGTATGAACGCGCAAGATGTGGCACCATCAAGAATTGAAAAATCGACGAAGTTTATTGCTGATTTTATGAATCAATTAGGTGGCGATCGTGCTGGATTAGTGGTTTTTGCTGCAAATGCTTACACAATTTCTCCATTAACTAATGATTATGCTGCCATTGAAAGTTATCTTCATAATGTAAACACAGAATTAATTTCTAGTCAAGGAACCGATTTTCAGAATGCTGTACAAGAAGCTTCTAAGTTATTAAGTAAGTCTGCTAATCAAAGTAAAATGATCGTGATTATTTCTGACGGAGAGGATAACGAAAATAGTACTGGTAACGCAATCGATTTAGCGAAAGATCAAAATATACACATAGTTTCCATTGGTGTAGGAACAGAAAAAGGTGGTCCTATCCCAATGTATTATAACGGATATCAAGATGATTTTAAAAGAGATAGAAATGGGAATACTGTAATATCTAAATTAGAATCTAGTAATCTACGCAAGTTAGCCGAACAAACTAACGGAACTTATATCCAATTAAATTCTATTCAAGACGGCATTTCAAATTTAGCTTTTTATAAAACAAGATTAAATAAAAATGAGATAGCAACATCTACTACGAAGGATATGAATCATATCTATCAGTGGTTTTTAGGTTTAGCTATATTGTTACTTTTTATAGAATTATTAACATCTGAATATAAGTTTTTTAAGAAGAGAATTAAGTAGATTTGTAACAGAGATGATTTACTTTTTAAAACATTATGGTTTTTTTATAGCTATTGTAATTTCAACGATAACTTTTGCTCAAAATAAAGCAAAAGATTATATCATTGAAGGAAACAGCTATTATGAAGATGGAAAATTTGATAATGCTGAGTATTCGTATAAACGTGCTGCATTAGAAGATCCTACATCCGTTAAGGCAAATTATAATTTAGGTAATGCTTTGTACAAACAAAAGCGTTACAAAGAAAGTATTTCTCATTATAATCGTTCGGCAGAAGTTGCAACTTCTAAAGCAGATAAACATTCGGCTTATCATAACGCCGGAAATGCTTATTTGGAAGAACAAAATTTTGAGAAAGCGGTGGAAAGTTTTAAGAATGCCTTAAGAAACGATCCGCACGACGAATCAACTCGATACAATTTAGCTTACGCTAAAAAAATGCTTGAAAAGCAAAAACAAAAAGATCAAAATCAATCTAAACAATCTTCAAACAAAGAAGATCAGAAGAAAGATAAAAATGATCAGCAAAAGCAAGATCAACAAAAAGATCAGAACCAACAAAATCAACAACAGAACAATAATCAGAATGATCAGAATCAAGAAAATCAGGCTGATAAAAATCAAAGAGAAAAAGATGGTGGAAATCCTAAAAATGGTGGACAAAATGGAGACCAAAAAGGAGATGGAAATCAACAAAATCCTCAGATTTCACAAGGTTCTAAAGGTGAAGGTGCAGACAAAGAAAATGCTCCAATTGGTTTAGGTGAAGGAATGTTGAAAGCTTTACAGGAACAAGAAATGAGAACACAACGACGTATTATTCAGCAAAAAGCGGATAAACAACGATCTAATACATCGAAAGATTGGTAATGAAAGCGTTTAGGATTTTTAATACATTATTTGTTTTAGTCTTTGCATCTACTTGGGCATTAGGACAACAAGTGTCGTTTAAATCTGAAGCGAACAGAAAATTTTTAGCAGTTGGCGAAAGCTTACAAGTAGGATTTTTTATTGAAGCTGAAGATACAGATTATAGTATAGATTCGCCGATGAAATATCCAGACCATAATGGGTTTAGATTAGTTGGTGAGAATAAAACACAACATGTAGAATATGTAAATGGAAAAGGTTTGATTCAGGACGGAATTATCTTAATTTTCACTCCAGAACGTGAAGGGAAATTAAGAATTGGTTCAGCCAGAATTGTAATTGATGGTAAAACATATACTACAAAACCTATTGATGTAGAAGTTTCTAAATCCTCAACTTCTGCCCTATCAAATCGTGCTAATACAAATCAACCAGTTTTTTTACAAACAAACGTTTCTAATACGAATCCTTACATTAATGAACAAGTTGGTTTAACTGTAAAAATGTATTCTCGTGATTTAGGATTATTAAACCGTAAACGTAATTTCCGACAAGGAAAATTAGAAGGTTTAAGTCCAAAAATGGTTACAAGCAGACCAGAAACTATTAAACAAGAAATGGTCTCTGGAAAACCATATTTTTCGGAAGAAATTGCAAAATATAATTTATTTCCTCAACGTGAAGGTCGTATAGAAATTGATCCATTTTCTATGGATATTTTAGTTTCTGGAATTTACGGAACGGAAGCGTACGAAATTAAAAGTAATCCGGTTGTAATTAATGCGAAAGCATTACCAGAAGAAGGAAAACCAAATAATTTTTCGGGTGCTGTTGGTGATTTTAAATTAAAAACATCAATCAATAAAAAAGAATTAAGCGTAAACGAAAGTGCTAATTTGAATATTGAAATTTCGGGTAAAGGAAACTTTAATACGATTATAGTTCCGGAAGTTAAAACTCCTGGAAATATTGAATTTTATGCACCTAAAAAGAAAAACGATTTTAAAGTTTACGAAGAAGGAATGCAAGGTTCTGTTTCTACAGAAATAGTGATGGTTCCATCTTTTGGAGGTGATTACACCATTGCGCCAGTTGAGTTTTCTTATTTTGATCCTGAAAAAGAAAAATATATTACGCTAAAAAGTGATGCAATAGATTTATCAGTTGATGGTTTAACTGCGAATGAAGTTAAGAACAATTCAGACGATTTAAACTTAAATGATCACAGCGAATCGATAGAAAAAGGAATTACAAAATCGGTTTCAGAATTAGCAAATGATGTAAAAAAAGGAAACGGAAAATGGTTGTGGACTGCAGGTGGAATCATCGCTGCAAGTGTTTTAGGTTTATTTTTATTGCGTCGTAAAAAAGATGATACTGAAGAAAATGAAGATGATAATCAAACTGATGTAAACGAGAATAAATTTGCTCGAAAAGCTATAAAACCTAGTATTAATGAAAATATGATTTCAACTTCTGTAAATGTTTCAACCGAAGGAAAAAGAATATTAAATGCTAAATTAGAAGCTTTACAACAAAATATTCATCATCCAGATTTTAAAACATTTTACCAATTACAAGAAGATTTGTTATGTGAAATCGGTATGAAATATTCAGGTACAGATTTAGCTAATTTTTCGGATTACAGCGTTGGCGAAAAACTTGTACAATGTGGTTGGAATCAAGATTTAGTTAACGATTGGAAAACACTTTTAAACAAAGCAAGACAAGCAAAATATTCAGCGATTTCATCTTCAAATGAAGATTTAACAGATGTATATTTCAAAACAGAAAAGCTTGTCAATCAATTTATCAAATAATTTTAACATTAAATAAATCTTTCAGGGGAAATTCAATTACGGTTGATTTCCCCTTTTTTATGCAGTTCATCTACGAAAATCTACAATTCGTCCACATTTATTTTATTTCGGTTTTGTTTTGAAGCAATTTTACATCAACAAATTAAAACCATTTCAAAATGAGAACACTTATAATAACAATCACAACATTAATTTCTAGTTTAACTTTTGCTCAAACAACTTTTGATCAAGAAATGAATCAAGCCTTTTCTGATTGGAAAATTGGAAATCAAGCTGGAATAGAAGCTTTTCAAAAAGTTCAAAAAAATAACCAAGACAATTGGATTCCTAAATATTATGTAGCTTTTATACAAACGTTACAATCTTTCGAAGGATCGGACCAAAATTTAAGACAAAATTTAATTGATGATGCTCGAGTTTTAATTCATCAATTAGAATATTCAAATCCTAATAATCCTGAAATTTTAAATTTAAAAGCGATGAATTTAACTTCAGAAATTGTGCTAAATCCAATGGCAAACGGTATGCAATTGATAGATGATGTTAATTCTATTTATGCTAAATCAATTCTCTTAAATCCTACAAATCCACGTTCTCTTTTAGGAAAAGCAGAATTTAATATCAATGCATCAAAATTTATTGGGGGCGATACAACAAATGATTGTAAAGCTGTTAAAAATGCTTTAGTTTTATTTGGCTCAGAAAAACCAGCGAAATTTGAACCAAATTGGGGTAAAGAACGTGCTGAGAACCTGCTAAAAAATGAATGTAAAAATCAATAATATGATTTTGTTGTTTCTATTTTGGTTAGGAAAATTTATCCGTTTAATAATTGAATTAATAGCGTAATGAACAATTTTAAAGATTCTATTTTATATCTAATTTCAATCATTTTGGTTGTTGTAATTATGTTATTAACGATGTTGTTTAAAAAAGGATTTGCTTTCGAAATTTATGGTGTAGAAGATATTATCAGCATAGTTATCGCATATATTTTATTAGGCGTGTTAACTTTTCAAGTGCTTAAAGGAATTGTGGTTGTAGACAAAACAACGCTGACCAGAAATATACTAATCATGATTGGTATAAATTTTATTATTTATTCAATCATGTTTTTTACAAATCCGAACACGCAATTGGCTTATTTCTTTAATAGCACGGCATTCAACTATTTTATTGGTTATTTTCTTTTCAGTTTATGTGCTTCGTTTATAGGCTCAAGTTTGTTTTATGAATACAAGAAAGAAATCGACAAAAATGGATTCCATTCTTATGTCATTTGGCGATATTTTCTTCAATCAATAATTGTTATTCAGTTTCTTTATTATGTTTTTACAGTTTTTGTAAATGATTTATTTCCGATAGATATTTTCTACAATCAAACAGCAAATTATGTTTTGGTAGGAATTATCACCTCAATATTTCTTTCGATATTTTATTACTTGGAAAAAAATCGAAATAAATTCGAGAAACAAATCAAAAAAGAAACATCTAAAGCCGAAACTGCAACCGCTAATTTCGAAACGCTAAAAAATCAATTAGATCCTCATTTTTTATTTAATAGCTTAAATGTTTTAACAGGATTAATAGAAGAAAATCCAGAAAAAGCAGTTGATTTTACGACTTCACTTTCTAAAATCTATCGTTATTTATTAGAACAAAAAGACAAAGAAGTTGTTCCGTTAGAAGAAGAAATACGATTTGCCAAAACGTATATTAATTTATTAAAGTTAAGATTTGAAAATAGTATTCATTTTCACATGAATCTAATGGATTTTCAAGAAGATGAATTTATTGTTCCGCTTTCATTACAGATTTTATTAGAAAATACAATCAAACATAATATTGTTTCTGAATCCAAACCTTTAAAAATTAGAATTTATAAAGAAGATAATTTCTTGATTATAGAAAATTCTTTCCAACCGAAAGATTCAATCAAAGATTCGACAGGTGTTGGTTTAAATAATATTAAAAAACGATACGAATTGATTTCTGATCAAAAGATTGAAATTTATCAAACTGAACAAAATTTTAGTGTTAGACTTCCAATATTAACAAACAAAATAGATATAACAACTCAAGAAAATTTATCTTATCAAGAAGCAGTAGATCGCACGATTGAATTAAAGGATTTTTATAGCAACTTGGTAAAATTAGGATTAGGTAATGTATTTTTATTTTGTATAAATTATTTAACAAGTCCAACTTATTTGTGGTATTTGTACATATTATTAGGAACAGTTATTTCTATTGCTATAATGTCTGTAAAAATTTTCGGTTTTAATAAAAAATGGGAAGTACGTAAAACAAAAGAGATTTTAATGAAAAAGAATCAGCTTAAAAAGTGGAAATAGCGATGAAAATTATAATTATAGAAGACGAAAAACCCGCTGCTCGCCTACTCCAACGTCGTATAGAAAAATTAGGATACAACGTAGAAGTTATGTTGCATTCTGTACAAGATAGTATCCATTGGTTGATAAATCATCCGCACCCCGACTTAATTTTTTTAGATATTCAATTGTCGGATGGTTTATCATTCCAAATTTTTGATGAAATTGACGTGAATTCTGCAATTATTTTCACCACTGCTTATGATGAATATGCGTTGAAAGCATTCAAATTAAATTCTGTTGATTATTTATTAAAACCAGTTGATACCGACGATTTAGCTTTTGCGATAGAAAAATTCGAAAAACAAAGTCAGGTAAAAATGAATTTTTCTCAGATTAGAAATCTTTTTGATCAAAATAAAACCTATAAAGAGCGTTTTACAACAAAAATTGGTACGTCTATAAAAATGATTACAACTGATGAAGTTGAATGTTTTTACAGCGACAATAAAGCAACCTATGCTTTTACCAAAGAAGGCAAAAATTATTTGTTAGATTATACATTAGATAAAATTGAAGAGTCAATTAATCCGAAACAATTTTTTAGAATAAATCGCGGGCAAATAATTCATATTGATGCAATAAAAGAAATATCAGTTTACACAAACTCACGGTTAAAAATCAATTTAAATAAATATAATGAACAAGAATGCATTGTAAGTCGCGAAAAAGTGAATGATTTTCGGAATTGGTTAGAAGATTAGAAAAAACTTAGGTTTTGATTCTTAATTAGTTGGTTGTTAAAAAAAATTGTATTCTCTACTGATTTAATCTAACTTTGCAGGGTCAAAATTTATATATCAACCAATCATGGATTTTTTCTCTAAAATAAACATCAATGAAATAGGGACAACATTTGCGGTACTTTTTGCCGTAATTGATATCCTTGGTAGTATTCCTATCATCGTAGGAATCAGAAGTAAAGTAGGTCATATTCAATCAGAAAAAGCATCATTAGCGGCCGGAATTTTAATGATTTCGTTCTTGTTTTTCGGAACAAAAATTTTAAATCTTGTTGGTGTTGATGTACAATCTTTCGCCGTTGCCGGAGCTTTTGTTATCTTTATCATCGCTCTGGAAATGATTTTAGGAATCGAGATTCAGAAAGGTGTAGAAGCAAATTCAGCATCAATCGTACCAATTGCTTTCCCTTTAGTTGCCGGAGCAGGATCGTTAACAACAGTACTATCTTTACGTTCGCAATATGCTGATATTAACATTGTAATTGCAATCATCCTAAATATGTTGATTGTTTATTTAGTGTTAAAATTTGCAGGAAAACTAGAAAAATGGATGGGACCTGGTGTTTTATCAGTTTTAAAGAAAGTTTTTGGTGTAATTTTGTTATCTATTGCAATCAAGCTTTTTACTTCGAATATCGGAGCACTGTTTATGCAACAAATTAATTTTTAAAAGTCATTTAAAATGAAAACATACATTTATATTATCACTGCTATTTTAGTTGGAGCATTAGGATATAACCTATACATGATGGATTACCAAGCAGGATTATTAGCAGAAGAAAACTTTCCGATGATTATTGGTTTAGGAGCTTCTGTTTGTGGATTAATTTTAGCTTTTGTTTTCTTTAGTTTCTTTAAACTTCAGAATAACGTAAAAAAAGTAGCGTAAGATTTAATCAATCGATATAAAAAAAGAGCAACAAATTTATTGTTGCTCTTTTTTATTTAGTTTTAAATCCAATTTCGTTAAGATTTCTTTTATCGAATGTTCAATTGTAGAATAATCCTTAATTTTTGATGATGTGTAAATGAATAAAATATCTACAGATACATCTTCAGGAAGTTGTACTAATTGCTTATTTAAACGATAGGCTTCTTTGATGCGTCTTTTTAAAAGATTACGATCTACAGCATGTTTAAATTTTTTCTTTGCCACACTTTCACCAACTTGTATCGTATAATCTTGCTTTGGATTAACTTTATATACAATCCGAATTGGATGAGACACATAAGACTGACCTTCCGAAAATAAATTTTCTATGGCTTTTTTACTTTTTAATTTTTCGTTCTTACCAAATGTCAATTTCATGTGTATAAACTTCTTCGTAAATTTGAGAATTCAAAGGTAAGTATTCTAAAAGTTTTAGATTATATGTAACTTTGACTTTTAATAAAATTAAATATAAAAATTTACAAATATGTATCCAGCAGAAATAGTTATGCCGATGAAGGAGCAATTAACTTCTAACGGTTTCGAAGATTTAACAACTCCAGAACAAGTAGAAGCTGCAATTGCAAAACCAGGAACTACATTAGTTATGGTAAATAGTGTATGTGGTTGTGCTGCAGGTGCTGCAAGACCAGGTGTTTTACAATCTTTAGATAACGATAAAGTTCCAACAAATTTAACTACAGTTTTCGCAGGATTTGATAAAGATGCTGTTGCTAAAGCGCGTGAGTTTTTCGCACCATTTCCACCAAGTTCACCAGCGGTTGCTTTATTTAAAGATGGTGAATTAGTTCATATGTTAGAGCGTCATCATATCGAAGGACACTCTGCAGCAATGATTGCTGAAAACTTAAAACAAGCTTATAACGAGTTTGCTTAAGTCTAAATAAAATTTTTTAAAAAGCGATTCCTTTAGGAATCGCTTTTTTTATATGCAAATTATTAGATTGACGGCTATTTTTGATATTAAATGATGTTTTTATTAAAAACACTTAAAATAATTATGAGATGTTTACTTTTGATAAAGTTTTGTTATTTAAAAAATAATTGTAATTTAGTAATACATTAAATGAATAAACACTAAAAACATTATTTATGAAAAAGATTTTTACTTTATTATCGGTTGCTGCTTTTTCTGCAACTTTTGCACAAACACAAATAATTAATACAAACGAAACTTTAACTTCTGCAGTAATTCAACCAATTACTACAAGTGGTGTTGCGACTGAAACTGCTACATACAGCCAAGTTTCAACAGATGAAATTGCAGCAACAACAGGAGTTTTATCTTGTAGTTCATTAACATTACCAATTCAGTTAAGCCGTGTTTACGATTTACAAGCAGAATTTGGATTAAATGAAGCATTTACACCTACACACATTGATGTTTCAGGTAGACCTCAAGCTGGTGCTGCTGTAGAAGGTTATTTATACCAATATAATGGATCTGATTTTGGAGGCGATTTATTAGCCGCTGAAGATTTTGAAGAATTACCAGCATATGGTTCTTACACATCATCTACTAACCAAGATGCTCAATGGGTACAAGTTGAGATGTATGATACAGTTGAAATTCCAGCAGGAACTAAATTTGCTACTTCTTTAGTAATGATTATTTCTGGTTCTGCTAACAACTATGCTAACTCTTTCATTCCTTGGCAAAATGCTGATGCGACTGAGACTAAACCAGCTTATTTTGGAGGACCTTACGGTACATGTTATATTGATGCAAATGGAAACTGGGTTAACCCAAAACCTCAATTCAATACTGGAACTTATCAAATGAAGGTTACAGGAACTTTTGAAAGTTTAGGAACAGTAGAATTAGGTGGAGCTGCTTTAAAAGCGTATCCAAATCCAGCTACTACAGAAATTAATATTGCATTAGAAGGATCTAACGTATCTGGTGTAGAAATTACTGATGTTACTGGACGTGTTGTTTCTTCTCAATCAGTTAAAGGTAACAAAGTAAATGTTGCTAATTTATCTAAAGGAGTTTACTTCTTAAGAGTTAAAGATGACAAAGGAGTTACTCGTATCCAAAAATTCATCAAGAAATAATTATTTTTAAGAAATAATATCAATTAATATATAGAAAGTGGAGCATTTTGCTCCACTTTTTTATTTTTAATAGATAATAAAATTCTATTAAAAACTACTTTTTAGAATAATAATTCAAACTTTTTACAGATTCAGTGAATTAACATCAAACATTTTATGAATACCATATAAATCAGCATTATAACAGCGTTTTTGATTAATAAATGTTTAATTTTGCAGTTCAAATTTTAATAATTCATAATTAATAAACGAATGAGAATAGCAGTCGTAGGCGCTACCGGAATGGTCGGCAGAGTTATGCTCCAAGTTTTGGAAGAAAGAAATTTTCCAATCACTGAAATTATCCCAGTAGCATCAGAAAGATCAATAGGTAAAACTATTGTTTATAAAGGTGAAGAATACAAGATTGTATCAATGCAAGATGCTGTGAATATGCGTGCAGATATCGCAATTTTTTCAGCAGGTGGAGAAACTTCCAAACAGTGGGCGCCGAAGTTTGCGGAAGTAGGAACTACTGTTATTGATAATTCGTCAGCATGGAGAATGGAGCCAAATATTCCTTTGGTTGTTCCAGAAATTAATGCTGATATTTTAACAACAGAAGATAAAATTATTGCAAATCCTAACTGTTCAACAATCCAATTAGTAATGGTATTAAATCCATTACATAAAAAATATGGTGTAAAACGTGTAGTTGTTTCTACTTATCAATCGGTTACAGGAACGGGGAAAGATGCTGTTGAGCAATTAAACGGAGAAATTGAAGGTCGTGATGTTGCCAAAGTTTATCCTTACCAAATCTTTAAAAATGCATTACCACATTGTGATGTTTTTGATGAAGAAACTGGTTATACAAAGGAAGAATTAAAATTAACAAAGGAACCTCGTAAAATTATGCGTGTAGAGGAAATGAACATTACAGCTACTGCAGTACGTGTTCCTGTACAAGGAGGGCATTCGGAATCAGTTAATATTGAGTTCGAAAATGATTTTGATTTAGCTGATGTACGAAAACTTTTAGCGGAGCAAGAGGGTGTTACATTACAAGATAATCCAGATACAAATACATATCCAATGGCATTCTATTCAGAAGGCAAAGATGATGTATTCGTAGGTCGTATTCGTAGAGATTTATCTCAACCAAATGCATTAAATTGCTGGATTGTTGCTGATAACTTACGCAAAGGAGCTGCTACAAATGCTGTACAAATTGCAGAATATTTAGTAGCGAACAAATTAGTAGGATAAATTTATTGAATATATTTTTTCCAGCCATCAATTTTTATTGATGGCTTTTTTATATAATTAATTAAACTTTAACGAAATTTTTATCCCATACACCCAACCTTTTCAGTTAAATTAGCATTTAATATTGAGAAAGGAATAGACCTTGGATTTAAACCAGATTATTCACGCATGTAAGAAAAATGATTCGAAAGCACAACGTTTGCTTTACGAAAAATATGACTCGCGTTTTTATGCGGTTTGTAAACGATACTTTGTGAATATACATGAAGCTGAAGATGCTTTGGTAAAAGGGTTTTTAAAGATTTTTCAAAATATTAATTCTTACACAAACGAAGGCAATTTTGAAGGTTGGATGCATCGAATTATTGTGAATGAATGTTTAATGGAATTGCGTAAGAAAAAAGCAATTTTTTTAAATATCGACGATCATCCAAAAGATGTTGCATCAGATTTTAATCTAAATCAATCGGATGGTAGCGCATTACAGTTGCTCGATTTATTGCCAGAAGGTTGTAAAGTGGTTTTTATCCTTTATGTGATAGAAGGTTATAAACACAAAGAAATTGCAGATCAATTAGGTATATCGGAGGGAACTTCGAAATCTCAATTAAATTTAGCAAAATCAAAATTGAAAGATTTATTAGAAAAATATCCAAATTTAAAAGCGAATTTGTTGTGAGCGAAAAAGATCCAATAGAAGAATTATTTAGAAGAGAAGTTGAAGAGACTTCGTTTCAGGATAAACCGCGCGAAGTTGTTTGGAAAAAAATAGAAAATAATCTCCAAAAGAAAACAGAAACGCCTGTTAAAAACTTTATTCAAAGTGTTTGGTTTTCTGCTGCTGTATTTGCTTTGATTGCTGTTCCATATTTTTATTTTTTGATAGAAAATATTAACCATACTAATGGGAATATCAATATTGTGAAAAAATCAGTAGAAAAAATTTTGATCCCTGAAATACAGCAAAATGAAGTTAATGCAGATGTAGAATCTGTTGTTGCTGAAAGTCCTATTTTGGTTAAAAATGATGAAAAAGTTATTTTAAAACATAAAACCGAATCGAACAAAATTGTTCGCAATGATTCTCAAGAATTAAAATCATACACAACTAACGAGGAATTAATTTTAGATAGTTCTACAAAACCAATTGCTGCGAGTGCAAATGTTGATACAATTTTACTTGCAAAAGCAGAAGATTTTTCTGGAGTTGCAATAGCAACCACTTCTACGGTAGATACAATTTTACTTGCGGCAAATAAAGCAGTACCAGTAAAAGAAACAGTAGCATTACGTTCAAAATCTACTTCACAGGATATTTCTCCATTGTCTTTTCAAAGAAATCGTTTCATTATTCAAGATAAAGTAACGCGTGTTAGTTTCGAATTTATTCGTAAAAATAATAATCGACTAATTTTTCAGAAGGGAGGAATAAAATTAACTTTAGTTAGAGATAAAGGTCAAGTGAAAATATTAACTAATACAAAAGATATTAAACCTGAAATTTTATCACAAATACAAACTAATAAAGAGCTGATTTACAATTATTACATCAATTTTGAAGCTTCAAAAAATAAATAATAATTCAATATAATGTAGTATTTTAGATTCTGTAATTTACAGAATATGAAACACATTTTATCGCTATGTTTTTTAATGACCTCAATCTTTGCATGGAGTCAGGAATATTACATGGTTTATCTACAACCGAAAACAAATACCGAAACTTTTTTTTCTAATCCTTCGTTGATGTTGTCGCAAAGAGCGCAAGAACGACGAATGAACAGAAATATTACTATTGATAGCAAAGATGTTCCACTAAATCAAAATAATTTACAGCAAATTAAAAATTTAGATTTAGAATTTGTCGGAGCTTCTAAATGGTTAAACGCGGTGATGGTCGAAGTTTATGATGAAAATACAATCACGCAAATTCAAAACCTTCCTTTTGTACAAAATGTTGAATCTTTAGTTAGAAATAGCAACCCACGTACAGCAAATACTCAAAATAAATTTAGAAATGATCAAAATCGTAATCTAAATTATGATTACGGTTATAGTGATGTCTTTATCAATCAGTTAAATTTAAGACCTTTACACGATGCAGGATTTTCTGGTCAAAATACTTTGATAGGAGTTATTGATTCAGGTTTTCCAGGTGTAAATACAATTAATGCATTTGCTGCACTACGAAATGAAAATAGAATTATTGATTCTAAAAACTTCGTCAATTCAAATTCTATTTACGATATGCATTCGCACGGAACAGTAGTTTTGGCTACGATGGCAGCTAAAATTAATAACGAATATGTTGGTTCTGCGCCAGATGCTACCTATGCATTGTATGTATCTGAAGATGCGCCAGTAGAAACGCCGAAAGAATTAATGTATTGGATTCAGGCAGCTGAGCGTGCAGATAGTGTTGGTGTAGATGTAATTAATACTTCGTTAGGATATACAACTTTTGATGATCCTCGCTACGATTTTTCTTATAATGATATGGATGGGAATACCACAATAATTTCTCGCGGTGCTAAGATTGCGGCTTCTCGCGGAATTTTTTTAGTTAACGCAATGGGAAATGATGGTAATAACGATTGGTATTATGTTTCTGCACCAGCAGATACACAAGAGATTTTTTCAATCGGTGCTATTGACGAATATTATTCTCCTGCTTCATTTTCATCTCATGGTCCAAATGCTGCTAATGTAAATAAACCAAATGTTTCTGCATTAGGTGTTTACACGCCAACGTATAGTCCAAATGGGCAATTAGTAGCTTCAAATGGTACATCTTTAGCTTCTCCAGTTTTAGCAGGTGCCGTTGCTTCTGTAATTTCAGCTTTTCCTAATACTTCGATAAGCGAACTGAAACAAGCAATAGAACAATCGTCACATCTTTATCCTAATTATGACACTCAATTAGGTTTTGGAGTTCCTAATTTTGGTTTTTTGTTAGAAATTTTAAAAACAAATGAAATTTTAAAGGCTGATTATCAAATATACCCGAATCCGACTTCTACATCTTTTAAAGTAGAATCGAATAAAGAAATTAAGCAGATAGATTTATTTTCTGTTACAGGTATGAAGTTGAAATCTATATCTAATCAAACATTAATGAATGTACAAGGATTTGCAAAAGGTGTATATATCATCCAGATTACATTTAAAGACGGAAACCAAGCAACAAATAAATTAGTTATTAAATAAATAAAAAAGTCGCCTCAATCGAGGCGACTTTTTTATTGACCATATTTTGCAATGGCATGCATTTTATCTTGATTCATAGCTTCGATTAATTCATCTAAGCCATTGAATTTTTTTTCATTTCTAATTTTATCTAAGATTTCTAATCGAATCTTTTTTCCGTATATATCCTGATTGAAATCTAAAATATTTACTTCTACACGCAATTCTTGTGAGTTTGTAACTGTTGCACGAACGCCAATACTTAATAAACCTAAATATTTTTGTTCATCAACAAAAACATGAACACTGTAAACTCCATGTGCAGGAATAATTTTTAAAGGATCTACTTTTAAGTTTGCAGTAGGGAAACCTAAAGTACGCCCAATTTTATCGCCATGGACCACTTCTCCACTGATTGGATAATTTGTACCTAAAGCTTTATTTGCATAAACGATGTTACCATCAGCTAATGCATTTCTTACTTTCGTAGAACTCACCGCGATTTCTTCGCAATCAATGGCTTCTATTTGCACTAAATTGAAACCATATTCTTTTGATAAAATCTCTAATTGTTCAAAGTTTCCTTCTCTATTCTTTCCAAAGTGATGATCGTAACCAATCACTAACGTGTGAATGTTAATTTGATTCACTAATAAATCTCGAACAAATTCTATGGATGTTAATTGGGAAAATTCTTTAGTAAATGGATGAATTATCAAATGATTTAAACCTAATTTCTCTAATGCTTGTTCTTTTTCATCCAGCGTATAAATAAATTTTAAATTACAATTTGGTTGCAAAACCATACGTGGATGCGGATCGAAAGTTAATAATACACTTTCACCATCAATTTTTTTTGCAATTTTATTTAATTGATTGATAATGGTTTGATGACCAATATGAATACCATCATACATTCCCAATGTTAATACTGGATTTTTGATAGTTTTAATATCTTGTATCGATCTGTAAATTTCCACGGTTCTACTTTTTAGCAAATGTAAGTGCTACATTTTTTAAGCGCAATATTTCTTTTAATAATGTTTTTTAACAAATTAAATACTTAAAATTTTTTTATAATAAATTCATTCTATAAATTCATTCTATAAATTCATAATATTATTAACATTAAAATATTTATTATGAAGAAAATTATTTTAATAGGAGCCTTATTGGTAAGCTCTTTTTCTATTGCAGAGTTTAATAATTCTACAAATCTTTTAGTTAAAATTAACAAAGAGAAATTTGTAGAATCTAAATCGACACCTGACGCATGTTTTGTGAGAGAATGTACAATTACAACTACTGTAGGTCCTGATGGAAATACTTACACAGAAAAATCATGTACTCCATGGGTACAAGTACTTTGTCCTAATACAGAAGAAGAATCTGCACCAGGTATTTATTAAAATGGCAGACTTTTTTGTCTGCCATTTTAATAAAAAATAATACAATCAAAAGATGAATAAATTAAGTTTTTTAATACTGATATTTTTTTTGATATCTAATTATACATATTCACAAAATCAAGGAAAGATATTTTATAAAAAAATAAATGTTGATGGAAAAATGAATACTTCAATTTTAATCTATGACGAACATGAATCATTTTTTTATACAATATTAGATAAAGCTATAACAAAACCTTTCAGAGATGAATATGGAACACTTGTTCAGCCAAGTAATACAATTGATTCTATTGCTAATAAAAGATTGTTTAATTATTATGATAGAAAAAAAAATAAGTTTTACTTAAATAATATCAATAAAAACCAAGAAATATTAATGTCTATAACTCATAATAATGACGAATGGATTTTGACAGATGAAACGAAACAAATAGGAGATTTCAAATGTTTTAAGGCGTATAAGATTATTAATGAAAAAAAATATTTTGCATGGTTTACAGAACAATTACCATTGCCATATGGACCAATCGCAATTAATGGATTGAAAGGTATTATATTAGAATTGTATAATGAAGATAAAACAGTTTTTTTTGAATTTGAAAAATTTGAAAATACTAGCGAATTAGTTCAATCATATATTAGTGAATACGATTTTTCAAATGCAATTACTTATCAAGAATATTTAGAACTAAAAAAATAATTAATCATGAAAAATATTCTTTTATTATTTATCGGGGTGTTCGTTTATTCTCAAAATTATAAAGTTGAATATGATGAAATTTATTTGTTACCAGAAAGTTCTAAAAAGAATCTTTCAGATGTAATAATTAGTAACTATGAGACACCTAAAGAACATGTTTTACTAATAAATGAAGACGATTTGTGCTTGTATAAAAAACAAGAAAAATTAGGTCAAACAAATAGTGTAGAATCTATAGGTAATTACACAACTAATTTTATTGTTACAAATCCATCAGAAAAATACATTTATCAAGATATTACGATCGAGCATAAAAACTATAAGGTTAAGTCTCCATTAAAACTAAGCAATAGATGGCAAAATCATCGCGAAACAAAAACAATCAACGGAATTTTAGCAACTAAATTAACCTTAGAATCAATCAATGATTTTACAGAAGTTTGGTATGCTAAGGATATCAAAACAAAATGTGGTCCATCAAAAATATTAGGTTATCCAGGTTTGGTATTAGAAGTTTTTATTAAACCAAAATCGGATGATAAACCTACTGTTATTTATAAAATGAAAAATATTGATTTCCTAAAAGATGATTCAGAATTAAAACCTTATTTCTCTAAAATATCAAATGAAACAATTACACAAGAAGAGTTTAGCGAAATTTATAAAGCCTACCAAAAAAACGTACAAGAAATGTACGGAGGTGGAATTGATAAAGATTAATATGATTAAAATTTAGTTAATTATTATAAATTCTTGATTAATAATCAAAATATTATGACAAAAATCTTGAAAAGTATACAAATAATAAGATAGAATTGACTTACCTTTGCACCCAAATAAAATAAACTAAATCATTTCATATAATGGCAAATCAAAAGAAAGGTAGAATTGCTCAGGTTATCGGACCTGTAATTGATGTTATTTTTGATAACGCTGAAGGCCTTCCAAATATTTATGATGCATTAGAAGTTCCTCGTGCTGGAAAAGAAACTTTAATCCTTGAGGTTGAACAACACATCGGAGAAGATACTGTACGTTGTATTGCAATGGATAGTTCTGATGGTTTACAAAGAGGACAAGAAGTTATCGCTGTAGGACAACCAATTATGGTTCCAATCGGTGAAGAAATCAAAGGACGTGTATTCAATGTAGTTGGAGATGCTATTGATGGTTTAGGAAATTTAGACAAATCAAACGGTTTACCAATTCACCGTTCAGCTCCAAAATTCGAGGATTTATCAACAGCAACTGAAGTTTTATTCACAGGTATTAAAGTAATTGACTTAATTGAGCCTTACGCAAAAGGAGGTAAAATTGGTTTATTTGGTGGTGCCGGAGTAGGTAAAACAGTATTAATTCAGGAGTTAATCAACAATATCGCAAAAGGACACGGAGGTTTATCTGTATTCGCTGGTGTTGGTGAGCGTACTCGTGAAGGTAATGACTTAATTCGTGAGATGATCGAATCAGGAATTATCAAATACGGTGAAGAATTCGTAGAATCTACTGAAAAAGGTGGATGGGATTTATCTAAAATCAACATGGAGTTATTAAAAGACTCTAAAGCTGCATTCGTATTCGGACAGATGAATGAGCCTCCAGGTGCACGTGCTCGTGTTGCTTTAACAGGTTTAACATTAGCTGAGTACTTCCGTGACGGTGATGGACAAGGAAAAGGAAAAGACGTATTATTCTTCGTAGATAATATCTTCCGTTTCACTCAGGCTGGTTCTGAGGTGTCTGCCTTATTAGGACGTATGCCATCTGCGGTAGGTTACCAACCTACATTAGCAACTGAGATGGGTGCAATGCAAGAGCGTATTACATCTACTAAAAACGGATCTATTACATCTGTACAAGCGGTTTACGTTCCTGCGGATGATTTAACTGACCCGGCGCCAGCAACAACGTTCGCGCACTTAGATGCAACTACAGTATTAGATCGTAAAATTGCTTCGTTAGGTATTTACCCAGCGGTAGATCCATTAAACTCTACTTCTCGTATCTTAACTCCAGAGATCGTTGGTAAAGAGCACTACGAAACAGCACAACGCGTGAAAGAAATCTTACAACGTTACAATGCGTTACAAGATATCATCGCGATCTTAGGTATGGAAGAGTTATCAGAAGAGGATAAATTAGTTGTACACCGTGCACGTCGTATCCAACGTTTCTTATCTCAACCATTCCACGTTGCAGAGCAGTTTACAGGTATCCCAGGTGTATTAGTTGACATCAAAGACACAATCAAAGGATTTAACATGATCTTAGATGGTGAAGTTGACCAATACCCAGAAGCAGCATTCAACTTACGTGGTACAATCGAAGAAGCGATTGAAGCAGGTGAGAAAATGTTAGCAGACGTTAAATAATTAATTTAATAACGATATTGAAGAGTGCTTACGTTTCTTGTTATCTAAGACAACGAAGTACTCTTTTTTTTAAAATAGATCGGATATGCAATTACAAATTATCACTCCAGAACAAGTAATTTTTGACGGTGAGATTGATGCAATCACTTTACCTGGTAAAGATGGTGAATTCCAAATCTTAAATAACCACGCCCCTATTGTAGCAACTTTAGGTGAAGGAACAATTAAAATTGCTGTTCACGAATCTACTTTCAAAGATTTCGATAATAATTCAGGAAAAGTGTACACTTCTCCATCTCAAGCAAAAACTTTATTATTTGATATCAAAGGAGGAACATTAGAAATGAATAACAATACTGTAATCGTTTTAGCGAACTAATATTACATATTCATATAATATCAAGCATCTGCATTTTTGTAGATGCTTTTTTTATGCCACAATTTTTGATTAGATGTTGCCATCTCTATCCAGAATTTTATCATGCTTTTGTTTGATTAATGTGATTCGAGTCAAATAAAACTTTCCTGAATTTAAATTATTAGTATTAAGGTTTAATATATTTTCTTAAACCTGTCTTGCTCCGCAACTCAGTTTCGCGAGTCCGTTCACCAAAGTATTTCGTAACGTCTGCTTTCTAAAGAAGCATCCATTACAAAATAATCAATTCCGGCTATCATTGCCATTGTTACATTATATATTCATTTCCATTTCGTCATTCTGAACTTATTTCAGAATCGCATCATGATTAATAATTATATTATTTTGTTTCGTTTTTGTGTTAAGATAAAAATGAAAGTAAGCTATATATAATTTAGAAAACTACCTAATTCTACAGAAAACGCAACACCAAAACACATATCTAAATTTAATTCAAAAAATATTTCGCTTCTGTTCAGTTAGTTAAGAATAAAACTGAAAATAATTCACAAAAGCATTTGGAAAGCTGAATTATGTTGCCCTATATTTGCACTCTCAATACGAAAGACGAGTAGTATTGAAACTTGAAATCGCGAAGAAGTAAACAAAAATAAAAATTTCAAAATTTATTTAAAAAAGATTTTGCAGTTTAAAAATAAGTCTTACCTTTGCAACCGCAAACAACGAAAGAAGTTTGCATGAAACGAGAAGTTCATTTGAAATTACAATATAGACAGAAGAAATAAAAGCCGAATATAAATTAACGGTCAATCCTTGAATAATAGAGCTAAAGGAAATTCGAAGTTGTAAAACATAGAAGCGTTAAGCTTCAAACAATATTTATTTACAATGGAGAGTTTGATCCTGGCTCAGGATGAACGCTAGCGGGAGGCTTAACACATGCAAGCCGAGGGGTATTAGTAGCTTGCTACTGAGAGACCGGCGCACGGGTGCGTAACGCGTATGCAACTTGCCCTACTGAAAGGGATAGCCTTTTGAAAAGAAGATTAATACCTTATAACAGTGATTCTGGCATCAGAGACACTTGAAAGATTTATCGCAGTAGGATAGGCATGCGTAAGATTAGATAGTTGGTGAGGTAACGGCTCACCAAGTCAACGATCTTTAGGGGCCTGAGAGGGTGAACCCCACACTGGTACTGAGACACGGACCAGACTCCTACGGGAGGCAGCAGTGAGGAATATTGGACAATGGGTGGAAGCCTGATCCAGCCATCCCGCGTGAAGGATGACGGCCTTATGGGTTGTAAACTTCTTTTATATGGGGATAAACCTACTTACGTGTGAGTAGCTGAAGGTACCATATGAATAAGCACCGGCTAACTCCGTGCCAGCAGCCGCGGTAATACGGAGGGTGCAAGCGTTATCCGGATTTATTGGGTTTAAAGGGTCCGTAGGCGGACCAATAAGTCAGTGGTGAAAGCCCATCGCTTAACGATGGAACTGCCATTGATACTGTTGGTCTTGAGTGAGGTTGCAGTGGCTGGAATGTGTAGTGTAGCGGTGAAATGCTTAGATATTACGCAGAACACCAATTGCGAAGGCAGGTCACTAAGCCTCAACTGACGCTGATGGACGAAAGCGTGGGGAGCGAACAGGATTAGATACCCTGGTAGTCCACGCCGTAAACGATGGATACTTGCTGTTGGATTTTCGGATTCAGTGGCTAAGCGAAAGTTATAAGTATCCCACCTGGGGAGTACGTTCGCAAGAATGAAACTCAAAGGAATTGACGGGGGCCCGCACAAGCGGTGGAGCATGTGGTTTAATTCGATGATACGCGAGGAACCTTACCAAGGCTTAAATGCATAATGACGTATTTGGAAACAGATATTTCTTCGGACAGAATGCAAGGTGCTGCATGGCTGTCGTCAGCTCGTGCCGTGAGGTGTTAGGTTAAGTCCTGCAACGAGCGCAACCCCTATCATTAGTTGCCAGCGTTTAAAGACGGGGACTCTAATGAGACTGCCAACGCAAGTTGAGAGGAAGGTGGGGACGACGTCAAGTCATCACGGCCCTTACGTCTTGGGCTACACACGTGCTACAATGGTAAGTACAGAGGGCAGCTACTTGGCAACAAGATGCGAATCTCGAAAACTTATCTCAGTTCGGATTGGAGTCTGCAACTCGACTCTATGAAGCTGGAATCGCTAGTAATCGCATATCAGCCATGATGCGGTGAATACGTTCCCGGGCCTTGTACACACCGCCCGTCAAGCCATGGAAGCTGGGGGTACCTGAAGTCGGTGACCGTAACAGGAGCTGCCTAGGGTAAAACTGGTAACTAGGGCTAAGTCGTAACAAGGTAGCCGTACCGGAAGGTGCGGCTGGAACATCTCATTTTTAGAGAACGACGAATTTTCTTCTATTAAATTAGAAGATTGACTGTTTTATTCGGTTTTATTTACTGTCGGATTTAATTTCAAAGATATATATTACAAAAGACCACTCTTTAAGAGTATTAAAGAGTCTCATAGCTCAGCTGGTTAGAGCGCTACACTGATAATGTAGAGGTCGGCAGTTCGAGTCTGCCTGAGACTACTAATAGAAAATAAAGAGGGGGATTAGCTCAGCTGGCTAGAGCGCTTGCCTTGCACGCAAGAGGTCATCGGTTCGACTCCGATATTCTCCACCAAGCTATAAACGAAACTCGAAATTCGAACTTCGTGAAAAGCAGAAGAGTTCATTGACATTATTAGAAAAAGATAACAAGAAAATTGTTAACGACATACAATCAAACAGAGATTAAGAAATTAATCAAAGCAATATAGAATTAAATAAATAAACGATTTAATTCGGCATTGAAGGTATACAATTAAACAAAAAACGAGTAAGATTAACATAACCGCTCATTAATATGACGGTTAAATTATGAAAAAAGTTACTAAGGGCGTACGGCGGATGCCTAGGCTTTGAGAGGCGATGAAGGACGTGATAAGCTGCGATAAGCTACGGGGAGCGGCACATACGCATTAATCCGTAGATTTCCGAATGGGACAACCCGGCATGTTGAAGACATGTCACTGCGCAAGCAGAGCGAACGTTGGGAACTGAAACATCTAAGTACCAATAGGAAAAGAAATCAATTGAGATTCCGTAAGTAGTGGCGAGCGAACGCGGATTAGCCCTAAAGACTTTATAATTTTAGCAGAATAACCTGGAAAGGTTAACCGAAGAGGGTGATAGTCCTGTAAGCGAAAAGGTTATATAGTTGATAACGAGTAAGGCGGAACACGAGAAATTCTGTCCGAATATGGGAGGACCATCTTCCAAGGCTAAATACTCCTCAAAGACCGATAGTGAACTAGTACTGTGAAGGAAAGGTGAAAAGCATATCGAATAGATAGTTGAAATAGAACCTGAAACCGTACGCCTACAAGCGGTCGGAGCACGAAAGTGTGACGGCGTGCCTTTTGCATAATGAGCCTACGAGTTAATGTCACTGGCAAGGTTAAGTACTTCAGGTACGGAGCCGAAGCGAAAGCGAGTCTGAATAGGGCGATATAGTCAGTGGTATTAGACGCGAAACCTTGTGATCTACCCATGGGCAGGTTGAAGCTTTGGTAACACAAAGTGGAGGACCGAACCGGTTGACGTTGAAAAGTCTTCGGATGACCTGTGGGTAGGGGTGAAAGGCCAATCAAACTGGGAAATAGCTCGTACTCCCCGAAATGCATTTAGGTGCAGCGTTTAGTGAAGTATATTAGAGGTAGAGCTACTGATTGGATGCGGGGGCTTCACCGCCTACCAATTCCTGACAAACTCCGAATGCTAATATATGTTTCTAGGCAGTGAGGGCATGGGTGCTAAGGTCCATGTCCGAGAGGGAAAGAACCCAGACCATCAGCTAAGGTCCCCAAATATATGCTAAGTTGAAAAAACGCGGTTGGATTGCATAGACAGCTAGGATGTTAGCTTGGAAGCAGCTATTCATTTAACGAGTGCGTAACAGCTCACTAGTCGAGCGATCCGGCATGGATAATAATCGGGCATAAGCATATTACCGAAGCTATGGATTAGTACATTAGTACTACTGGTAGGGGAGCATTCTATCGACGTCGAAGTCACCTGGTAATGGGTGGTGGAGTTTATAGAAAAGAAAATGTAGGCATGAGTAACGATAAAATAAGTGAGAAACTTATTCGCCGTAAGACTAAGGTTTCCTAAGCTATGCTAATCAGCTTAGGGTTAGTCGGGACCTAACACGAACCCGAAGGGGGTAGTGGATGGCAAACGGGTTAATATTCCCGTACCTGCTCTCAACAAAAGTGACGGATGATCGTAGGTGGTGCGTACTGACGGAATAGTACGTTGAACTTAGGTAAACTAAGGATAGTACACAAAGCCTTCGGGTGGCGTGATAATCCACTGAACATTGTCCCTAGAAATAGCGAGAGAAGCAGCCCGTACCGTAAACCGACACAGGTGGTCGAGGAGAGTATCCTAAGGCGCTCGAGTGAGTCATGGTTAAGGAATTAGGCAAAATAGTCTCGTAACTTCGGGAGAAGAGACGCTGGCAGAGATGTCAGCCGCAGTAAAAAGGCCCAGGCGACTGTTTATCAAAAACACAGGACTCTGCAAAATCGAAAGATGACGTATAGGGTCTGACACCTGCCCGGTGCTGGAAGGTTAAGGAAGGGGGTTAGCTTCGGCGAAGCTCTTAACTGAAGCCCCAGTAAACGGCGGCCGTAACTATAACGGTCCTAAGGTAGCGAAATTCCTTGTCGGGTAAGTTCCGACCTGCACGAATGGTGTAACGATCTGGGCACTGTCTCAACCATGAGCTCGGTGAAATTGTAGTATCGGTGAAGATGCCGGTTAATCGCAACGGGACGAAAAGACCCTGTGAACCTTTACTATAGCTTTGTATTGACTTCGGGTAAATAATGTGTAGGATAGGTGGGAGACTATGAAGCAGCATCGCTAGGTGTTGTGGAGTCATTGTTGAAATACCACCCTTTATTTACTTGGAGCCTAACTCCCTTAGGGAGGACAGTGCATGGTGGGTAGTTTGACTGGGGTGGTCGCCTCCAAAAGAGTAACGGAGGCTTTCAAAGGTACCCTCAGCACGCTTGGTAACCGTGCGTAGAGTGTAATGGCATAAGGGTGCTTGACTGTGAGGCCAACAAGCCGAGCAGGTGCGAAAGCAGGACATAGTGATCCGGTGGTTCCGTATGGAAGGGCCATCGCTCAAAGGATAAAAGGTACTCCGGGGATAACAGGCTAGTCTCCCCAAGAGCTCACATCGACGGGGAGGTTCGGCACCTCGATGTCGGCTCGTCACATCCTGGGGCTGGAGAAGGTCCCAAGGGTTGGGCTGTTCGCCCATTAAAGTGGCACGCGAGCTGGGTTCAGAACGTCGTGAGACAGTTCGGTCTCTATCTGTTGTGATCGTTAGAAGTTTGAGCGGACTTGACTCTAGTACGAGAGGACCGTGTTGAACAAACCTCTGGTGTATCAGTTGTGCCGCCAGGTGCACCGCTGAGTAGCTACGTTTGGATGAGATAAGCACTGAAAGCATATAAGTGCGAAACTCGCCGCAAGATTAGACTTCTTTAAAGGGTCGTGGCAGACTACCACGTTGATAGGCTATAGATGTAAAGGCAGTGATGTCATAGTCGAGTAGTACTAATTACCCATAAACTTTTTCAAATATTAATTTAACCGTCATAGAGAAGGTTAGTTAATCTTATTTGAATTGTGTACTGGATTGTATCAAAATAAATAAAACAAACACTTGTATTCAAGTATCTAATAATGTTGATAATATATTAGGAATCAAACCTAAATAAAAATATCTAAGAAATTAGGGTGGTTATAGCGAAAGGGCTCACCTCTTCCCATTCCGAACAGAGAAGTTAAGCCTTTCAGCGCCGATGGTACTGCTATTGCGGGAGAGTAGGTCGCCGCCAGTTTTTAAAAAGAATCCTCAATCATTTAATTGGTTGGGGATTTTTTGTGTTTATACGTTACATAAATCGATTAGCTTTAAAGAAGTAACTTGAATGATTAAGTTGCTAAACGAAATAAAGTGGAACAAATCAAGAGTAACTGGCTTTATTTAATGTATTTGTTTGGGTAATGTAATTCGAGTCAAATAAAATTTCCTGAATTTAAATTATCAGTATTAAGGTATAATATATTTTCTTAAACCTTCCTTGCTCCGCAACTCAGTTTCACTAGTCCGTTCACCAAAGAATTTCGTAACCTCTGCTTTTTAATGAAGCATCCATTACAAAATAATCAATTCCCAGCTATCACTTCCATTGTTACTTTATTTATAAATTTACATTTCGTCATTCTGAACTCGTTTCAGAATTGCATCTTAATTATATAATTACTAGTTTTTTATTCAGAGGTATCAATTAATCTTTCAGAAATAAAATGACATCTAATTCATTCCCGTAATCAAGAGGTTTTTTAGCGAAAATGATTTACAGTCTTGACTTTTTTGTTTCGTTTTTGTGTTAAGACAAAAATGAAAGTAAGCTATATATAATATAGAAAACTACCTAATTCTACAGGAAAAGCTACACCAAAACACATATCTAAATTTAATTCAAAAAATATTTCGCTTCTGTTCAGTTAGTTAAGAATAAAACTGAAAATAATTCACAAAAGCATTTGGAAAGCTGAATTATGTTGCCCTATATTTGCACTCTCAATACGAAAGACGAGTAGTATTGAAACTTGAAATCGCGAAGAAGTAAACAAAAATAAAAATTTCAAAATTTATTTAAAAAAGATTTTGCAGTTTAAAAATAAGTCTTACCTTTGCAACCGCAAACAACGAAAGAAGTTTGCATGAAACGAGAAGTTCATTTGAAATTACAATATAGACAGAAGAAATAAAAGCCGAATATAAATTAACGGTCAATCCTTGAATAATAGAGCTAAAGGAAATTCGAAGTTGTAAAACATAGAAGCGTTAAGCTTCAAACAATATTTATTTACAATGGAGAGTTTGATCCTGGCTCAGGATGAACGCTAGCGGGAGGCTTAACACATGCAAGCCGAGGGGTATTAGTAGCTTGCTACTGAGAGACCGGCGCACGGGTGCGTAACGCGTATGCAACTTGCCCTACTGAAAGGGATAGCCTTTTGAAAAGAAGATTAATACCTTATAACAGTGATTCTGGCATCAGAGACACTTGAAAGATTTATCGCAGTAGGATAGGCATGCGTAAGATTAGATAGTTGGTGAGGTAACGGCTCACCAAGTCAACGATCTTTAGGGGGCCTGAGAGGGTGAACCCCCACACTGGTACTGAGACACGGACCAGACTCCTACGGGAGGCAGCAGTGAGGAATATTGGACAATGGGTGGAAGCCTGATCCAGCCATCCCGCGTGAAGGATGACGGCCTTATGGGTTGTAAACTTCTTTTATATGGGGATAAACCTACTTACGTGTGAGTAGCTGAAGGTACCATATGAATAAGCACCGGCTAACTCCGTGCCAGCAGCCGCGGTAATACGGAGGGTGCAAGCGTTATCCGGATTTATTGGGTTTAAAGGGTCCGTAGGCGGACCAATAAGTCAGTGGTGAAAGCCCATCGCTTAACGATGGAACTGCCATTGATACTGTTGGTCTTGAGTGAGGTTGCAGTGGCTGGAATGTGTAGTGTAGCGGTGAAATGCTTAGATATTACGCAGAACACCAATTGCGAAGGCAGGTCACTAAGCCTCAACTGACGCTGATGGACGAAAGCGTGGGGAGCGAACAGGATTAGATACCCTGGTAGTCCACGCCGTAAACGATGGATACTTGCTGTTGGATTTTCGGATTCAGTGGCTAAGCGAAAGTTATAAGTATCCCACCTGGGGAGTACGTTCGCAAGAATGAAACTCAAAGGAATTGACGGGGGCCCGCACAAGCGGTGGAGCATGTGGTTTAATTCGATGATACGCGAGGAACCTTACCAAGGCTTAAATGCATAATGACGTATTTGGAAACAGATATTTCTTCGGACAGAATGCAAGGTGCTGCATGGCTGTCGTCAGCTCGTGCCGTGAGGTGTTAGGTTAAGTCCTGCAACGAGCGCAACCCCTATCATTAGTTGCCAGCGTTTAAAGACGGGGACTCTAATGAGACTGCCAACGCAAGTTGAGAGGAAGGTGGGGACGACGTCAAGTCATCACGGCCCTTACGTCTTGGGCTACACACGTGCTACAATGGTAAGTACAGAGGGCAGCTACTTGGCAACAAGATGCGAATCTCGAAAACTTATCTCAGTTCGGATTGGAGTCTGCAACTCGACTCTATGAAGCTGGAATCGCTAGTAATCGCATATCAGCCATGATGCGGTGAATACGTTCCCGGGCCTTGTACACACCGCCCGTCAAGCCATGGAAGCTGGGGGTACCTGAAGTCGGTGACCGTAACAGGAGCTGCCTAGGGTAAAACTGGTAACTAGGGCTAAGTCGTAACAAGGTAGCCGTACCGGAAGGTGCGGCTGGAACATCTCATTTTTAGAGAACGACGAATTTTCTTCTATTAAATTAGAAGATTGACTGTTTTATTCGGTTTTATTTACTGTCGGATTTGATTTCAAAGATATATATTACAAAAGACCACTCTTTAAGAGTATTAAAGAGTCTCATAGCTCAGCTGGTTAGAGCGCTACACTGATAATGTAGAGGTCGGCAGTTCGAGTCTGCCTGAGACTACTAATAGAAATAAAGAGGGGGATTAGCTCAGCTGGCTAGAGCGCTTGCCTTGCACGCAAGAGGTCATCGGTTCGACTCCGATATTCTCCACCAAGCTATAAACGAAACTCGAAATTCGAACTTCGTGAAAAGCAGAAGAGTTCATTGACATTATTAGAAAAAGATAACAAGAAAATTGTTAACGACATACAATCAAACAGAGATTAAGAAATTAATCAAAGCAATATAGAATTAAATAAATAAACGATTTAATTCGGCATTGAAGGTATACAATTAAACAAAAAACGAGTAAGATTAACATAACCGCTCATTAATATGACGGTTAAATTATGAAAAAAGTTACTAAGGGCGTACGGCGGATGCCTAGGCTTTGAGAGGCGATGAAGGACGTGATAAGCTGCGATAAGCTACGGGGAGCGGCACATACGCATTAATCCGTAGATTTCCGAATGGGACAACCCGGCATGTTGAAGACATGTCACTCACGTAAGTGAGAGCGAACGTTGGGAACTGAAACATCTAAGTACCAATAGGAAAAGAAATCAATTGAGATTCCGTAAGTAGTGGCGAGCGAACGCGGATTAGCCCTAAAGACTTTATAATTTTAGCAGAATAACCTGGAAAGGTTAACCGAAGAGGGTGATAGTCCTGTAAGCGAAAAGGTTATATAGTTGATAACGAGTAAGGCGGAACACGAGAAATTCTGTCCGAATATGGGAGGACCATCTTCCAAGGCTAAATACTCCTCAAAGACCGATAGTGAACTAGTACTGTGAAGGAAAGGTGAAAAGCATATCGAATAGATAGTTGAAATAGAACCTGAAACCGTACGCCTACAAGCGGTCGGAGCACGAAAGTGTGACGGCGTGCCTTTTGCATAATGAGCCTACGAGTTAATGTCACTGGCAAGGTTAAGTACTTCAGGTACGGAGCCGAAGCGAAAGCGAGTCTGAATAGGGCGATGCAGTCAGTGGTATTAGACGCGAAACCTTGTGATCTACCCATGGGCAGGTTGAAGCTTTGGTAACACAAAGTGGAGGACCGAACCGGTTGACGTTGAAAAGTCTTCGGATGACCTGTGGGTAGGGGTGAAAGGCCAATCAAACTGGGAAATAGCTCGTACTCCCCGAAATGCATTTAGGTGCAGCGTTTAGTGAAGTATATTAGAGGTAGAGCTACTGATTGGATGCGGGGGCTTCACCGCCTACCAATTCCTGACAAACTCCGAATGCTAATATATGTTTCTAGGCAGTGAGGGCATGGGTGCTAAGGTCCATGTCCGAGAGGGAAAGAACCCAGACCATCAGCTAAGGTCCCCAAATATATGCTAAGTTGAAAAAACGCGGTTGGATTGCATAGACAGCTAGGATGTTAGCTTGGAAGCAGCTATTCATTTAACGAGTGCGTAACAGCTCACTAGTCGAGCGATCCGGCATGGATAATAATCGGGCATAAGCATATTACCGAAGCTATGGATTAGTACATTAGTACTACTGGTAGGGGAGCATTCTATCGACGTCGAAGTCACCTGGTAATGGGTGGTGGAGTTTATAGAAAAGAAAATGTAGGCATGAGTAACGATAAAATAAGTGAGAAACTTATTCGCCGTAAGACTAAGGTTTCCTAAGCTATGCTAATCAGCTTAGGGTTAGTCGGGACCTAACACGAACCCGAAGGGGGTAGTGGATGGCAAACGGGTTAATATTCCCGTACCTGCTCTCAACAAAAGTGACGGATGATCGTAGGTGGTGCGTACTGACGGAATAGTACGTTGAACTTAGGTAAACTAAGGATAGTACACCAAGGCTTCGGCTGGCGTGATAATCCACTGAACATTGTCCCTAGAAATAGCGAGAGAAGCAGCCCGTACCGTAAACCGACACAGGTGGTCGAGGAGAGTATCCTAAGGCGCTCGAGTGAGTCATGGTTAAGGAATTAGGCAAAATAGTCTCGTAACTTCGGGAGAAGAGACGCTGGCGCAAGTCAGCCGCAGTAAAAAGGCCCAGGCGACTGTTTATCAAAAACACAGGACTCTGCAAAATCGAAAGATGACGTATAGGGTCTGACACCTGCCCGGTGCTGGAAGGTTAAGGAAGGGGGTTAGCTTCGGCGAAGCTCTTAACTGAAGCCCCAGTAAACGGCGGCCGTAACTATAACGGTCCTAAGGTAGCGAAATTCCTTGTCGGGTAAGTTCCGACCTGCACGAATGGTGTAACGATCTGGGCACTGTCTCAACCATGAGCTCGGTGAAATTGTAGTATCGGTGAAGATGCCGGTTAATCGCAACGGGACGAAAAGACCCTGTGAACCTTTACTATAGCTTTGTATTGACTTCGGGTAAATAATGTGTAGGATAGGTGGGAGACTATGAAGCAGCATCGCTAGGTGTTGTGGAGTCATTGTTGAAATACCACCCTTTATTTACTTGGAGCCTAACTCCTAATAGGAGGACAGTGCATGGTGGGTAGTTTGACTGGGGTGGTCGCCTCCAAAAGAGTAACGGAGGCTTTCAAAGGTACCCTCAGCACGCTTGGTAACCGTGCGTAGAGTGTAATGGCATAAGGGTGCTTGACTGTGAGGCCAACAAGCCGAGCAGGTGCGAAAGCAGGACATAGTGATCCGGTGGTTCCGTATGGAAGGGCCATCGCTCAAAGGATAAAAGGTACTCCGGGGATAACAGGCTAGTCTCCCCCAAGAGCTCACATCGACGGGGAGGTTCGGCACCTCGATGTCGGCTCGTCACATCCTGGGGCTGGAGAAGGTCCCAAGGGTTGGGCTGTTCGCCCATTAAAGTGGCACGCGAGCTGGGTTCAGAACGTCGTGAGACAGTTCGGTCTCTATCTGTTGTGATCGTTAGAAGTTTGAGCGGACTTGACTCTAGTACGAGAGGACCGTGTTGAACAAACCTCTGGTGTATCAGTTGTGCCGCCAGGTGCACCGCTGAGTAGCTACGTTTGGATGAGATAAGCACTGAAAGCATATAAGTGCGAAACTCGCCGCAAGATTAGACTTCTTTAAAGGGTCGTGGCAGACTACCACGTTGATAGGCTATAGATGTAAAGGCAGTGATGTCATAGTCGAGTAGTACTAATTACCCATAAACTTTTTCAAATATTAATTTAACCGTCATAGAGAAGGTTAGTTAATCTTATTTGAATTGTGTACTGGATTGTATCAAAATAAATAAAACAAACACTTGTATTCAAGTATCTAATAATGTTGATAATATATTAGGAATTAAACCTAATTAAAAATATCTAAGAAATTAGGGTGGTTATAGCGAAAGGGCTCACCTCTTCCCATTCCGAACAGAGAAGTTAAGCCTTTCAGCGCCGATGGTACTGCTATTGCGGGAGAGTAGGTCGCCGCCAGTTTTTAAAAAGAATCCTCAATCATTTAGTTGGTTGGGGATTTTTTGTGTTTATACTTTACGTAAATCATTAGCTTCAAAGAAGTAACTTGAATGATTATATTTCTACACGAAATGAAATGTAATAGTTTAAGAATAATCTAAGTTTTATACTATCAATATCTATAATTGCTTAGTTATTAATAAGTTTTCGATTCTCAAATACTTAAAATTTAATCGTTTATTATAATAATATAATATTTTATATTAATTTTGCACGTTCGTTTAGAGAGTGGGAATATGAAAATATATAATGTAGTATTATCTGGAGGTGTAGGTAGTCGTTTGTGGCCAATGTCGCGTAAAAGTCATCCAAAACAATATTTAGAGATTTTTAACGATAAGTCATTGTTTGAATTAACGATTAAAAGAAATCAGAAAATTACTACAGATTTGATGGTAATTGGAAATAAGGATAATGAAGATTTATCTCAAAAAATATTGGATAAATTGAATAGTTCATGCATAAAAATTACTGAAGCTTTACCAAGAAATACAGCAGCAGCTATTGCTTTTGCAGCTTTAGCAGTTGATAAAGATGATATTTTAATTATTACTCCATCAGATCATCTAATCCAGCGTATGGATGATTATGAAGATGCAATTAATAGAGCTATTGATTTAGCAAAATCAGATTATATTGTAACTTTTGGTGTTGAGCCAACACATCCTGAAACTGGTTACGGTTACATAGAGCATAAAGGTGATACTGTAATTTCTTTTAGAGAAAAACCGAATCATATCACAGCTCAAGATTTTATAGAGAGAGGAAATTTTTTATGGAATAGTGGAATGTTCTGTTTCAAGGCAGGTGTTTTGTTAGAAGAATTGAAGGATTTTGAGCCTGAAATTTATGAAAAATCTGTTATTGCATGGAATGCGAATATTGATGGTTATTTGGATGAAAAATTGTCTCTAGAAATACCAGCAAATAGTATAGATTATGCTGTGATGGAGAGAAGTAAGAAAATAAAGGTTGTTCCTGCTAAATTTTCTTGGGATGATTTAGGTTCTTTTGAAGCATTATATGATTATTTACATTCTTGTGGACATCCAGTTGATAGAAATGGTAACATGATTATTGGAAGTGATGTTTATACAGCATTTGTTGGATTATCCAATTGTATTTTCGTTTCAACTCCTACTGCAAATTTAATTCTACAGAAAGAAGATTCACAAGAAGTGAAGAATGTTTACAATTATTTAGAAAAGAAAAGACCAGATTTGGTTTAATATATTAGGAGATAGCAATATCTCCTATTTCTTTTTTATAAATAAATGTTGTTTTAACTCCATCTTGTTTTATTTTTGTTATACGATACTAATTAATATTAATTTATGAAAGTTGGAATTACATTTGGCGTGTTTGATTTATTGCACGCAGGTCACATAATGATGCTAGAAGAGGCTAAAAGAAAATGTGATCATCTAATTGTAGGTTTAAATACTGATCCGTCAGAAATTGATCCTAATAAAAATCAGCCAACTCAATCGGTAGTTGAACGTTATATTCAATTACAAGGTTGTAAATATGTTGATGAAATAATTCCATACACAACAGAACAAGATTTAGACGATATTTTACGCGCAGTACCGATTGATATTCGTATAATTGGTGAAGAATATCGTGATACTGATTTTACAGGGAAACAATTTTGTTTAGATAATAAAATTGAAATCTACTATAACAAAAGAAGTCATAGATTTTCTAGTTCTTCGTTACGCAAAGTTGTAGCAAGCAACGAAAAAAAATAAGTAAATTATACCTCTCCTAATAGAACTATGAAAACCATTTTAATTACAGGTGCAGCCGGATTTATTGGTATGCATTTGAGTAAAATTTTATGTAAAAAAGGACATCATGTAATAGGCTACGATAATATTAATGATTATTATGATGTAAACTTAAAATATGGAAGATTAAACGAACTTGGTGTTGAAAGAACTTCTGCCGAAGTTTTTCACCAAGAATGTAAATCCTCAACACTAAATTTTACTTTTTACAGAGCTAATCTTGAAGATTTAGATTTCTTATCGAAAATATTCGAAAAATATAATTTTGATATCGTTATTAATCTAGCTGCTCAGGCAGGTGTTCGTTACAGTATTGAAAATCCACATGCATACGGACAAAGTAATTTAGTTGGTTTCTTAAATATATTAGAATGTTGTAGACAACATAAAGTGTCAAAGTTGATGTATGCAAGTAGTTCTAGCGTTTATGGTAATTCTATTGATGTTCCTTTCTCAACATCTCAAAATGTAGATCACCCAATTAGTTTATACGCAGCAACGAAGAAAGCCAATGAATTAATGGCGCATTCTTATAGTCATTTATACAAAATACAAACGATTGGTCTACGTTTCTTTACGGTATATGGACCGTGGGGAAGACCAGATATGGCAATGTTTTTATTTACAGATGCCATTTGTAACAATCGTCCAATAAAGGTTTTTAATCATGGAGATTTATCTCGTGATTTCACTTACATTGACGATATCGTGCAAGGAATAACAAAATTGGTTAATAAAGAATCTAATCATCTTTACCAACTTTACAACATAGGAAATAGTAAACCAGTGCAATTGATGGATTTTATACAAGAAGTAGAACGTTCTACGGGTATAAAAGCACAATTAGAAATGTTGCCTATGCAAGCAGGAGATGTAAATCAAACATGGGCAGATGTTGATGATTTAATCTCTGAATACGATTATCAGCCAAATTATCCAGTTGCAGAGGGTGTTTCAAATTTTGTACAATGGTATAAGGCATATTACAATAAATAAAGTTTAAATTAACTTTTAAATCATAGAGTTCGTACATTTGTATCTACTTTTATGATTGATTTTCATCTATGAAACATAGATATTTTAAAATATCGATATCCGAAATTGAGAAATATGTTAATAGCACAAAAGATGAAAATTAACAATTCATTTTTATAATGAATAAGATAATATATAACATTTTTGAGCTTCTAATGATAATATAACGACTAGGTTATCAACCACCCATACGATTGATTAAGGTTTAAAAGAAGCTGTTCAATAGTATTGGAATAATTTAAAAAGATTCTCTTAAACTAAGATAAATTGAAAATGAATTCTCAATATAAAATCGCTGTAATCGGATTAGGTTATGTAGGTTTACCTTTAGCTCGATTATTTGCAACAAAATTTCCAGTTGTTGGATTTGATATTAATCAATCTCGTATCCAAGAATTGAATCAAGGTAATGATTATACTTTAGAGGTGGAAGAAGAAATTCTAAAATCTGTTTTAGTTGGGCAAAATCCAATTTCTACAAATCAAAACGGGTTATTTTGTTCAGCTAATTTAGATGATATCAAAGATGCGAACATCTATATTGTTACAGTTCCAACACCGGTAGATAAAAATAATCGTCCAGATTTAACACCTTTATACAAATCATCAGAAACTGTTGGTAAAGTATTAACTAAAGGAGATATTGTTATTTACGAATCTACAGTGTATCCAGGTGTTACAGAAGAAGAATGTATACCTGTTTTAGAAAGAGTTTCTGGATTAAAATTTAACCAAGATTTTTACGCAGGATATTCACCAGAGCGTATCAATCCTGGAGATAAGGAACATACAGTTGATAAGATTTTGAAAGTAACATCGGGATCTACGAAGGAAATAGGGAAGATTGTAGATGAGTTGTATAAATCAGTTATTACTGCCGGAACTCACTTAGCACCATCAATCAAAGTTGCAGAAGCTGCAAAAGTTATTGAAAACTCTCAACGTGATATTAATATTGCATTCATTAATGAGTTATCAAAAATTTTCTCTTTAATGGATATTGATACAAATGAAGTTTTAGAAGCAGCGGGAACTAAATGGAATTTCTTACCTTTTAAACCAGGCTTAGTGGGTGGACATTGTATTGGTGTAGATCCATTTTATTTAGCTCAAAAAGCGCAAGAGATAGGATACTATTCTGAATTAATATTAGCCGCTCGTCGTTTAAATGATTCTATGGGTGCTTTTGTTGCATCACAAGTCATTAAATTAATGATCAAAAATGATATTAAGATAAAAGATGCCAGAATTTTAAATTTAGGAATAACATTTAAAGAAAATTGTCCTGATATTAGAAATTCTAAAGCAATTGATGTAATTGAAGGTCTAAAAGAATATGGATCAAAAGTTACAACTTATGATCCATGGGCAAATCCTGATGAAGTTAAGTTAGCTTATAATATAGATTTCACAAATAATATTGAAACATTAAATGAAAAATTTGATGCAATTGTTTTAACAGTTGCTCATCAAGAATTTTTAACGTTAGATTTAAATGAATTTTTAAAATCTGATGGTATAATATATGATGTGAAAGGAGTTTTATCTTTAGATTTAGTTGATAAACGTCTTTAAAAACTTAAACCAAGAAATAATGAAAATAACTATTGTCGGTACAGGATATGTCGGTTTGTCAAACGCCATGTTATTAGCTCAGAATCATGAGGTAGTAGCATTAGACATTGTTCCTGAAAAAATTGAATTACTTAATAATAAAATTTCTCCTATCGAGGACAAAGAAATTACAGATTTTTTAAACAATAAAGATTTGAATTTCAGAGCAACTTTAGATAAAAAAGAAGCATACGAAGGAGCCGAATTTATAGTAATTGCAACGCCAACGGATTACGATACGGAAACAAACTATTTTAATACTAAAAGTGTCGAAATAGTTTTGAAAGAGGTTAAAGAATATAATCCAAATGCCGTTTGTATTGTTAAATCAACAGTTCCAGTAGGATTTACAAAACAAATGATTGAAGAATACGGTTATGATAATTTAATTTTTTCACCTGAGTTTTTAAGAGAAGGTAAAGCGTTATACGATAACCTATATCCATCTCGTATCATTGTGGGTGAACAAAGTGAAAGAGCCGAAAAATTTGCAGAATTACTAAAAGAAGGTGCCATCAAAAAAGATGTACCTGTGTTATTTACAAATTCTACAGAAGCCGAAGCAATCAAGTTGTTTTCTAATACTTATTTAGCAATGCGTGTCTCTTATTTTAACGAGTTAGACAGTTATGCTGAAACATTTAATTTAGACAGTCGTCAAATTATAGAAGGTGTAGGTTTAGATCCTCGTATTGGGTCGCATTATAACAATCCATCATTTGGATATGGAGGATATTGTTTGCCTAAAGACACTAAGCAATTATTAGCAAATTATAATTCAGTTCCAAATAATTTAATTCGTGCGATTGTAGATTCTAATCGAACAAGAAAAGATTTTATTGCAGATTCTATTATTGCAAAGCAACCAAAAGTGGTTGGAATTTATCGATTAATAATGAAAGCAGGTTCAGATAATTTCCGCGCTTCTGCAATTCAAGGAATTATGAAACGAATTAAAGCAAAAGGAATTGAAGTGATTGTTTACGAACCAGTAATGGAAGAAGATAATTTCTTTGGTTCTCGTGTCATTAAAGATTTAGATGCCTTTAAACAAGAAGCAGATGTAATCATCTCAAATCGTAAAACGGATGATTTAGCAGATGTTGAAGCTAAAGTCTACACACGTGATTTATACGGACAAGATTAAAAAATAAAAGATATTATAATATAAAATCTGAGCAGTTTACTGCTCAGATTTTTTTATTTTACATCACTCAGTCCTCATAAATAAGTATGTTTTAATAAATCATATCAACATCACGTTAAAAATACAGCTAATCATTTCTTATCCAAAATGAAATGGTTACTTTTGGGGACTCTACAAAATCAGATAATGTGTCATCGAACAAAAAAATAGCTAAAAACGCATTGTTCCTATATTTTCGTATGTTTCTTACGATGGGAGTAGGTTTATACACCTCTCGCATAGTTTTACAAACATTAGGTGTCGAAGATTATGGAATTTACGGATTAGTAGGTGGAATAGTAACGATGTTCTCCTTTCTTAATTCAGCAATGTCTTCGGCTACACAAAGGTATTTATCGTTTGATATAGGTAAGGGTGATTCTATTAAATTACAACAAACATTCAATGCAACGCTAAATATTCATATTCTTATTGCAGGAATTATTTTCATTTTAGCGGAGACTATCGGATTATGGTTTGTGAATTATCAATTAAATATTCCAACAGATCGTCTTAATGCAGCTAATTGGGTATATCAGTTTTCAATATTAACATTTGTACTTGGCGTTTTACAAGTGCCATATAATGCATTATTGATCGCACGAGAGCATATGAATGTTTATGCTTATATAAGTATATTGGAGGCGATTCTAAAATTAATAATTGTTTTAATATTAGTAAAATTCGGACAAGATAAATTGATTTTATATGCAGTACTTACTTTTACCGTTTCATTCATTATTCGAATGTTGTATAAAATATATTGTAAAAAAAATTTTAAAGAATCGGTTTATAAATTTTACTACGATAAAGCGTTTTATAAAGAATTACTAAGTTATTCAGGATGGAGTTTATTTGGTAATATAGCGGCGATTGCTAGATCGCAAGGAAGTAATATTTTATTAAATCTATTTTTTGGTCCAGTAGCCAATGCAGCATATAGCTTAACAGTAATGGTACAAGGAATTATTGGTTCATTTGTTGGTAATTTTCAAACAGCTCTAAATCCTCAGATTACAAAAAACTATGCAAAAGGTGAAGTAGATACAGCTCTAAATTTAATTTTTAAAAGCTCTAAGTATTCATTTTTTGCTATGTTTATTTTGATCGTTCCATTTTTATATAATGTTGATTATGTGATGTATTTATGGTTAGGTGAAGTTCCACCTTATGCAATTGAATTTATTAAGTTGGCGTTAATTTACTCATTAATAGAGACGATATCAAATCCATTAATGATTGGTGCACAAGCAACTGGACGAATTAAATGGTATCAAATAATAATAGGAAGCTTTATATTTTTAACATTACCAATTACCTGGGGTTTATTAAAGATCAAACTTGATCCAAATATTGGATATTATGTATTGATTGGGAATTCAATAATAGCACTAATTTTTAGAATTATATTTTTAAAAAATATGATAGCTCTAAAAATATTAGATTTTTTTAAAAAAGTTCTACTTCCAATAATATTTGTTACTCTAATATCTGGAATAATTATTTTAAGTTTTGAATTTAAATTTAATACTTCACCATTTATGCAATTATTAATTAACTGTATAATTATTTCAATTATAGTTTTGTTTATAATTTTAATAATAGGAATGGACAAACTAGAAAGAAAATATTTAGTAGATATTTTAAAAAATAAACTATTTAAAATGTAATGGAAAAATTAAAGCAAATTCTAAGACCTATTTATTTACCTCTAATCAATTATAAAGCATCAAAATTATATAAACAATATTCTTTGATTAAAAATTTTATAGTTGATTATAAATTATACAAAAATTATTCTATAGTTTTTTCTAAACAGGATTTATTGAATAAAGAAGCCGATTTAATCTTAAACTATCATTCTATAGAAAAAGGAATGCTATTTAAAGATACGAAAAAAGGCTTTGCTACTAATAGAATTAAAAATTTACACAAATTATTGAATGACCCTGAAATAATAAAAAATATAAACAGAAGTCAGATTAAAGTTGGATATCAAGTGATATGTAAGTATTATGAAATGCATAAAAATGAAGGTTACAATATCGAACATATATTTTCACAAAAGCAATATGAAAAATATAAATCTGTATTAAAAACTGAGTATTCTGATGATTTTAATGGAGTCATTAATTGGGATAAGGAAAAATTCTATGAATTTACATCACAAGATTTTTTCAAATTTGCATATTCTCGTAAGAGTGTAAGAGAATTTACAGGAGAATTAATTCAAATTGATTTAATTCAAAAAGCTATTACTTTAGCAAACACTGCCCCATCTGTTTGTAATAGACAAGCATCTAATGTTTATCTAATAGAAGATAAAAAGAAAATTGATGAAATTTTAAATATTCAAGGTGGATTTACAGGATATACAAAAAATGTGAATCAGCTATTAATTCTTACGAATGATAGAAAATTCTATTACACTGTAGGGGAAAGAAATCAATTTTACATTGATGGTGGAATTTACTTAATGAACTTATTATATGCTTTACATTATTACAAAATTGGTAATTGTCCAGCTAATTGGGGAAAGAAAATAGACGAAGAAAAAAAACTTGATAAGGTTATTAGTATTCCTGAATCAGAAAAAATTATTTGCTTGATTCCAATCGGTGAATTAAAGGATAAATTCAGAACAACTTTATCAAAGAGAAGACCTATTACTGAAAATTTTCAAAAACTTTAAAATGCCACAAAAAAAAATAGCAATATTGACACAACCCCTTAAATCAAATTATGGGGGAATTATACAGAATTTTGCACTACAAAAAGTATTAAAAGAAAATGGATTTAATGTAACTACTGTAGATAGGGATTATAAAGAATACTCTAAATTTAAATTAACGCTTAATCTTATAAAAAGAAAATTAATTAATATTTTTAAAGGAAACAAACAATTTATAATTTCCTATAAAAATAAAAAAAATATATTTTCTAACAGTTCTTATTTTATTGATAACAATATTAACAGAACTAAGAAAATTAGAAGTACAATTGATTTAAAAAAACATTTTGAACAAAATAAATATGATGCTGTAATCGTTGGAAGCGACCAGGTTTGGAGACCAATGTATTCACCTAATATATATAATTATTTTTTTGATTTTTTAGAAGATAATCAAAATATAAAGAAAATTAGTTATGCAGCTTCTTTCGGTACAGATAAATGGGAATTCACAAACGAACAAACAGTATCGTGTAAAAAATTAGTAAAACAATTTGATTTAATAACAGTCCGTGAGAAATCTGCTATTAATTTAGTTAAAGATCATTTTAGTAGAAATGCACAATTTGTTATAGATCCAACTTTATTAATTGATAAACAAGAATATATTAATTTAATTAGCAGTAAAACTATTAATATAAATTACAAAGGAATTTACACTTATGTATTAGATCGAAATGAAGAAAAGAATATTATTATCAATAAAATAGAAAATGATTTAGGTCTAACATCATTCTTTTGTCAACCAAAATGTGCTATTACTAATCCAATATCTAAAAACATTGATGATTATAAATATCCACCAATGGAAGAATGGTTAAATGGTTTTTATAGTGCTGATTTTGTAATTACAGATTCATTTCATGGGACTGTATTTTCAATTATTTTTAATAAACCTTTTATCGCAATTGTTAATAAGGAAAGAGGTGCTTCACGCTTTGAATCTTTATTATCTGAATTAGGATTGTTAGATCGTTTAATCTATAATTTTTCAGAAAAAGAAATTGATAATATCTTAAGCAAATCTATAAATTTTGAAGAAGTTAATTCAAAAATTCAAAAATTGAAATTGAAATCTTTAGAACTTTTATTAAAAGAATTATAAATGCTAATCTCTACAATTATACCAGTCTATAATGCAGAAAAATATCTGACAAGATGTTTAGATTCGATTATCAATGCTCAGATTGATGAAGTTTCTAATGAAATTCTTTTAATTGATGATGGTTCAACAGATAATTCTTTAGCTATTTGCAAAGAGTATGAAAAGCAATACTCAAATATAAAAGTATTTCATCAAAAAAATTCGGGTGTTAGTTCAGCCAGAAATTTAGGTTTAAGTCAAGCAATAGGTGAATATATAACATTTATTGATTCAGATGACTGGGTAGATACACATTATTTTAGCTTTAAAGTAAAATATTTGCAGGAGGGTTATGATTTGATTGTTTCTAATTACAATAATATACTTTCTAATCAAAGGATTAAAAATGTACCTTTTAGCAAAAAAAATATAAGAGAAAACTCTGGAATTAATCTTAATCATATTTATGATAAGGATCAGTGCATTTTAATTGGCTATAGTTGGGGCAAATTCTACAAAAACAAAATAATAAAGGAGAATAATTTAAGTTTTAAAAATTATTTAAAAAGAGGAGAAGATTTAATTTTTGTCTTAGAATATGCATTAGCTTGTACTTCAATTTATTGTCTTAATAATTACGATTACAATTATAATCAAATTGATATGGATAGAGCAACCTCCAAGTATTCTTCAACATTTTATGACGATATTAAATTAAAAAGAGATGAGTTGTTTAATATTATTTCTAGATATAGGAATATTGAAGAGGGAGAAAAACTATATTACTATTTCTATGAAGCAACAAAAGTGGTGTTTCACGAATGTAAGCCTAGAAAGACTAGAAACATTACAGATGAATATATAGCCGTTAAGAAATTATTAAATAAAAAGGAAATAATTGATTTTAGAAGTAAATCAGAATATTTAGTGTATGATAATTGGATTATAAAGAGAATAGTTCAAAAATTAATGTATTTAAATCAGCCATTAATTACCGTATTATTTCTAAAGTTTTATTATTTATTAAGTAAAAACAAATGAAAGTTCTCGTTTCTTTAATAATTCCATTTTATAATGTTGAAGAGTTTATTGAAAAATCTATAAGATCTGTTGCCAATCAAACGTATAATAATATAGAGGTTATAATAGTAAATGATGGTTCAACAGATAATTCTTTAAAAATTGTTGAATCGGTTATTAAAGAAGATAATAGATTTAGAATAATTCATCAAGAGAATGCAGGACTTTCAGCTGCTCGTAATACGGGATTACACGTAGCAAAAGGTGACTATATTTTCTATTTGGATTCAGATGATTTCTTAACAAATGATGCAATTGAAAAGTTAGTTAATATAGCTATAAATAATAATGCCGATGTTGTACAAGGTAATTTTTATTATGATTATCCTGATTATCTTCTCTTAAATAATCATCAAAAACAAGAACTTTTGATTTTTGATCGTAATGATGCAATGAATGCATTATTAGATCATCAATTAATTATGAATTTTGCTTGGGGTAAATTAATAAAAGCATCAATTGCTAAAGAATTATTATTTCCTGTTGGAGAATATTTTGAAGATACCTTATGGCAAACGAAGATTATTCAAAATTCGAATAAGTATGTTACGTATAAAGAACCAATCTTATATTACTTGCAGAGGAATACAGGTATTTCAGGACAATTCTCCATTCGTAATTTAGATCAATTAAATGCTGAGCATCATAGATTATTATTGATTGAAAAACATTTCCCATTTTTATCTGAAAAAGCTAAATCTATTTTTAAAAATAAGATACTAAATATTAATCTGCTTGTTAATAGTTTAAAGCAAGAGGATCAAATAAAATTTAAAAGAAGTATTGAAGAAAAAGTTAAATATTGGAATTTAGATCAAACATATTGGTTAGATTTTTTTATTCATAAAAATTATATTTTCAGAAATATCGCTTTGTTTTTACAAAAGATAGTAAATAGACTTACGAACCAATCGAAATGGGAAAAAATTCAAAAATGAGTGAAATAAAATATTCATATTCTTCTATGAAAGAAGTATTTGAGATATTGAATTCATGTAATATCAAATATGTTGTTTTACGAAACTATCAAAATATATTAACAGATGAGATGTTTATGGATGGACATGGCGATGTAGATATATTATGTGAAAATTCAAATTTATTAGAGAAATTTCTTAAAATATATCCAGATCAATTTCATATTAAAAAAGGAATTTTTGATAAGGTTCATTATCATATTTATATTAAAAACATAAAAGTTAGTATAGATGCTAGATATATTGGTGATAATTATTATTGCAAAAAATGGCAGAATGATATTTTAAATTCACGTATATATTATAAAGGCTTCTTTGTAATGGACCCTATTAATCATCTTTATTCATTAATATATCATGCAATATTTCAAAAAAAATATTTGTCTGAAGAATATAGAATTAGATTAAGAGAGATGGCTTTGAATCAAGGCATTCAATTAGAAATATGGGATTCTAAATCATTTGTACATTTATTGGAGCAATTCATGATAAAAAATAATTATAATTATTTCTATCCAAATGATTTTTATGTGCCACTATATACAAAACATATTCAAAATAAATCATTATTAAAATTTGATTTAAGGAGGTGGATTGAACATAAAAAATTTGAGTTACGAGTAGAGAGTATTGAATTCCTAGTTAAAATTAAACATAAAATCTTCAAAAGTTAAAATGCTTCATTTATTACAAAAACATACTATAGATATTTATAATCTCAATAATGAGGAATATATAGTAGAGAATGTTAAAGCTGATACATTATTGGATTGTAATAGATTTGATCTATTTGCAAAAATAGGGTACATAAGAAATAAGGAATTAAATAACGATTTAGCCATCTCCATATATTCTGAACATATTAAAGCATTTAATCCGGATTTAAAAGAACCTGGACGTGATGACAAAAATGGATTAGATGATTTTATTAATACGTTTGATGAACTAATTGATAAATTAAAGAGTAATAGTTTTGATCCAAATATATCTTTAATTCCAATTGATAAAAATGGGATAATTCTAGATGGTGCACATCGTGTTTCGGCATTAGCTTATTATAATAAATCTGTTGATGTGATACGTTTTCCGAATGTTACAAGTAAAGCTATTTTCAACTATCAATATTTTAGAAAAAGGGGATTGTCTAATGACATTTTGGATAAAATAGCTTTAGAGGCATTATTTAATAAAGATAATATATATGTGGCTTGTCTATGGCCTAAAATGGGTAATTATAAGAAAAGATCATTAGCTATAGATTTATTAGAAAAAAAATATAAAATTTTATATACTAAAGAAATGACAATGTCACTGAATGATTTGTCGATGTTTATTTATGAAATTTATAAAGAACAAGATTGGGTTGGCAATGTAGATAATAATTTTGCAGGTGCTAGAAATAAAGCCACATTTTGTTACGCCAAGAATAGTTTAGTGAAATTTGTTTTCTTTCAGGCTGATAATCTAAATAATGTATTAGCATTAAAAGATGAAATTAGAGATATTTTTAATTTTGGTAAACATTCTATTCATATAACAGATAATCATAAAGAAACCATAGATATAGCCAATCTTATTTTAACTGAAAAAGTTAAAGATTATAATAAAGGATTAGGTCGTTTAAAGGATACTCTAAGTGAGCAATTTACAATTTTTAAAAATGTGCACTGGATTAATTTTAAAGTGTTGATTGCTAGTTTAATTAATAAAATTTTAAACTAAATTTCTTATTTAACGCATTATGTGTATTTCTTTAAAACAATCTGGTCATTTAAAAGCAATAGCCATTTTAATGATGCTGTGTTTGCATTTCCTAAATTATTAAGTCTAAAATATTCTTTTTAAAGAATACAACCAATTTTAAAATGAACTACTCTAAAAATATTCAATATTTTAATAATTTGAGAGCAGTAGCTTGCTTCTTAGTTATATTAACCCACTCAGCAATGCCAGCTTTAAATCCTGCGTTTGGATTATTTATGATGCTCTTTTCATTTATTTCATCTCCAAGTTCAGAATTATTTGTTACTTTATCATCAAGTTTATTAGCTCCAACTAAACTTGGAATGTTCGAGTTTTATAAAAAAAGATTTTCCAAGTTATTAGGGCCATTTATATTTTGGTCCTTGATAATATTATTGATTGGTTATTTTAATCATTCATTTACATTCGCAGAAACAATTACAAAATTAATTCTTTTACCTATACAACCAGTTACGGGCGTATATTGGTTTATTTATGTAATTATAGGCTTATATTTTATTATTCCTATTTTATCCCCTTGGTTACAAAAAGCTAATAAAGGAGAACTTAGGTTTATAATTTCGCTTTGGATATTAACATTGATATTACCCTATACTAATCTTATATTTAATAAAGAAATCTACTCTATTACTGGGAGCTACTATTTTATCACAAGTTATTTAGGAGGATTTGTAGGCTATTTGTTTTTAGGTGTATATTTAAGAAAATTTCCTATTCATGTAAAAAGTAAATTTGCTTTATTTTATAAGCTTTTTCCACTTTTTATAGGGGCTTTACTACCTTATTTCTATGGTTATATATTTAATAGAGAAGCGTTAGATATGGTGAGGGAAAATCTTTCGTTAAGCAGTGCATTTTTAGTAACCATTATCTTTACATTTTTTCAAAATATTCAATTAAATACTTTACTTGAAAAACTATTCAATAATATCGCAAAATATTCTTTTGGTATATATTTGATACATATAATTGTCGTGAGGGATATCATTTGGAAAGTATTGGAAAATCATCGTTTGCCTCATCCAATTATTGAAACCCCCATAATTGCGATTATATCATTAATTTGTTCTTTTTTAATTGTGAAAATTTTAAGTCTAATGCCTTACAGCAAATATATTATAGGAGTCTAATGAAACTACTTTACGTAACCAATGGTATCAATGGAGCTGGTGGATTAGAAAGAGTACTTTCAGTAAAGGCCTCTTATTTAGCTGAATATTACAATTATGATGTAACTATCTTAGTTTTAAATGATGCTCATCTCAATCCATTTTATGAGTTTAGTCCTAAGATTAAATTTATTTCGATTGAAATATCTAGCAGTACACTCCAATATATTGAGTCTTACAAAAAAGGTATTCAAGATGCTGTTAATGTCATACAGCCTGATGTAATCTCAGTATGTGATGATGGATTAAAAGGATTTTTTCTGCCAAGGATAATCCAAACGAATGCCAAGTGGATTTATGAACGCCATGCATCTCTGGAGTTAAATCGTCAAAAAGGATTGTTAGGAAAATTACAGGTTAGGTTTATGAGGAAATTTTCTGTTTCTTTTGATGCTTTTGTTGTATTAACAAAATCTAATGTAAAAGAATGGAAGGGAAATAATATTAAAGTTATTCCAAATCCTTTAAGCTTTCGTTCAGATCAAAAAAATCCCTTGGATCAAAAGAGGATCATTGCAGTAGGTACACATTCTTATAATAAAGGATATGATACACTTTTAGCTATTTGGAAAAATATTGAGAATAAATTTCCTGATTGGCAACTTGATATTTATGGTAAGATTGATGCGAATACAACTTATTTAAAACTCGCTAATGATTTGGGATTATCAAATGTAAAGTTTCACGCACCCTATAATCCCATTCAAGAAAAATTTGAGACTTCTTCTTTGATGGTTTTACCGTCACGATCAGAAGGTTTTGGAATGGTATTAATAGAAGCAATGGCTTGCGGAGTGCCCTGTATTAGTTTTGATTGCCCTGCTGGGCCACGAGATATTATCACAAATAAGGTAGATGGTTTTTTGGTACAAGATCAAAATAGCAAAGCTTTTCAACAAGCAATAATCGAATTAATTGGAAATGAAAAATTACGTATAGAGATGGGAACGATTGCTCAACGAAGTGCAACACGTTTTTCTCTTGAAAGCATTGCCCAACAATGGGATAATTTATTTAAATCTTTATAGATGAAAATAGTTTTTAATACCGATCAAATCTATTTGCATGGTGGTATCGAAAAAGTAATGGCGACGAAAGTTAATTATTGGGTGACTTTACCAAATGTTGAGGTTTTTATTGTGACTACTGAGCAACAAGAAAAAGTGCCTTGTTATACGCTAGATTCACGTGTACAATTGATTGACTTAGGTGTTAATTATAATCGAAGCCAATCCTATTTTTCTAAAGAAAATATAAAGAAAGCATTTCTGCATTTTAAAAAGCAAAAAGCATTATTTAGAAAATTACAACCAGATGTGATTATTTCACCAAACTTTAATTTTGATCATTATTGGTTGCCTTTTATAAAAGGTGATTCAAAACTTATTAAAGAACGACATAGTTCAAGATATTTAGAACCTCATCAGCGTCAGTATTCTTCTTTTTTAGGAAAATTAAAGTTTAAATTAACAGATTGGATTGAATCTCAATACAACCATATAGTTGTCTTAAATAAAGATGAAGCATATTATGTTGAAACCAATAATGCTGTTGTAATTCCTAATCCAATTGATCCAACACCTTTATATGCTCATTTGCAAAATAAACAAGTAATGGCAGCAGGCCGAATAGCAGCAGTTAAGGGATTTGATCAGTTGATTGAAGCATGGAAAATTGTCTATCAACATGCACCTGATTGGCAATTGCATATTTATGGAGATAATTATGGGAGTACTCAGCAGGATTTGGAAATGCTTATTAAAAATTATCAATTGGATGAGGTTATCATATTTAAAGGATCAGTGAGTAATATACCAGAAGTAATGACCCATTATAACATCTATGCGCTAACATCAGTGACCGAATGTTTTCCTACTGTTTTATTAGAAGCATTGAATGTTGGTTTACCGGTAGTATCGTATGATTGTCCCAATGGACCACGAAATATCTTGATTCATGGAGAAGATGGGTTATTGGTGCAAAATCAAAATCCTTTGGATCTTGCCAATGGTATAGTTGAATTAATTCAAAATTCATTGCAGTTACAAAATATGTCTTTGAAAGGAAGACAAAATATAAACCGTTTTTCTACTGCATCAGTTATGCAACAATGGAATAACCTATTAAATTTATAAAATGTTTGATTGGGTACCTTTAGAATATTATGGCGATATATACAATTTTATCTTATTATTTGTATTTATTTTAATCTTGATTTATTCAAAAAAGTATAGTTTATTAGATAAAGCTAATTTAACTACTGTTAATATATTATTCTATTTATTATTTGTTTTTACATTACTGTATATTGGATTTAGGCCTATTTCGGGTAAATATTTTTTAGATATGGGAACTTATAATTTAATTTTCAATAGATATAAAATAGAGGGATTATCTGCAATAAATGATAAAGATATTTTATTCCAATATTTTACTTATTATTGTTCAAGTATCATGTCGGCTAATTATTATTTTTTTCTATTAGCAACAATGTATATTGTGCCATTATATGTAGTTTCAAAAGTTAACTTTAAAAAAGGTGCATTTTATGCATTTGTACTGTTTATTGGTTCATTTTCTTTTTGGGCCTATGGAACTAATGGAATTCGTAATGGTATAGCCACCTCTATTTTTTTATTGGTTTTTGCGACGAATAAAAAATGGATACAACTTATTATTATGCTATTAGCCTATAATTTTCATAGTTCAATGCTTGTACCATCTATAGCATTTGTAATAGCCACCTTTTATAGAAACCCAAAATATATTCTCTATGGATGGTTGGCTTGTATACCTATTTCATTGTTAGGAGGAGATATGTTACAATCTTTTTTTGCAGGATTAATTGAAGACAACCGTACTTCTTATTTAACAGCAGGAAATAAAAATAATGATAATTTTAGTTCAACTGGATTTCGTTGGGATTTCGTTTTGTATAGTGCTTCCGCTGTATTTGCTGGATGGTATTATATTTTTAAGAAAAAGTTTGAAGATCAACGGTATACTTTGATTTATTGTACATACATTATAGCCAATGCATTTTGGATATTAGTGATTAAAGCCAATTTTTCAAACCGTTTTGCCTATTTATCATGGTTTATGATGGCACTAGTCATTGTTTATCCTTTATTAAAACAATATCTTTTTGGGAAGAATCATCAAAAAATACTAATCTATATTATGTTAGCCTATTTTGGCTTTACTTTTTTTATGAATGTTATTAAATAAAATGTTATTAACCATAATAATACCTATGTACAATGTTTCTCAGTATTTAGAGAAATGTATAAAAAACATCAATATTGAAAATATTGATTATGAAATCTTAATGATTAATGATGGTTCACCAGATAATTCTTTAGAGCTTGCAGGTCAATTAAAAGCAGTTAAACCAAATATAAAAATTTTATCACAAGAAAATAAAGGATTAGGTGGAGCAAGGAATTTAGGAATTAAAAATGCGATAGGAAAATATATACTCTTTTTAGATGCAGATGATATATTAATTAAACAGGATTACAAATTTTTAGAAGAAGAACATGCCGATATTATAGAATTCTCTTCTAGAAATGTAAATGAGAGTCAAAATATAATTTCAGAATTTAATGCGAATAATGTAAAAGAATGTATAGATGGAATTTTATATGCAAAAAATAACCCTTCTATGTTTTCAGCATGTAATAAATTATATTCTAATCGTTTTTTAAAAGCTAATAATCTATTTTTTAAAGAGCATATATATATAGAAGATTTTGAATTTAATACACGAGCATTTATTTTAACAAAATGTTTAAAAAGCTATAATAGTATCATACAACATTTTGTACAAATGCCAAATTCTATAACTAGAAATAATGATAAAATTAGGAAACTAAAACTAGTTAATGATATGATTATTGTAGCTCATTCCATTAATACCTTTAAAGAAAATAATAATATATCCAATTCCACTTTTATAGAAGAAAGACTAACATGGTTAACAGTGGATATTATCTATCATTCTCTAAAAAATAATTTAGGAAATATATTTTTAAATGAAAAAATAAATGAATTAAAGAAGAATGATTTATACAGAACTAATGTAAAATTGAAAAATATAAATAAAGAACGTTTTAGAAAACTTCTTAACTTTCCATTAGGTTTATCAATTATAGTCTTTTTTTTAAATTTAAAATATGGAGACTAAAAACAAATTCATTTTAATGACAACAGTTTCGATGTCTTTAAATTTCTTTACGAAGCAGATCAAAGAATTACATAATATATATAATGTAACTTTGATTTCCTCACCTTCCTCACAATTAGAAGAAATTGCTCAAAGAGAAGGAGTAAATTATACAGGGATAGAAATGAAACGAGAGATATCTTTTCTCAATGACCTTAAAAGTTTATTAAATCTAATTTTCTTATTTTATCGTGAGAAACCTTATGTATTACATTGTAATACCCCAAAAGCTTCTTTGGTAGGATTGTTAGCGGCTTATATAACAAAAGTACCTAATCGTATTTATTATATACATGGGTTTAGATATCAGGGTGCATCTGGAATGAAGCGTCATATTTTAATTAATATGGAGAAAATAGCTTGTTTTTGTGCTACTCGTATAATAGCAGTGAGTCATGGTGTAAAAGAAATCGCTCAACAAGAAATTACTTCTAAAAATATTGATGTAATACATAATGGAAGTGCCAATGGAATTGATATAGATTTATTTATTCATTCAGAATACGCTATTGAAGAAATCAAATCTGAATTGAATATTGCTCAAAATGAATTTGTATTTGGGTTTGTAGGTAGGATTGTAGGTGATAAAGGTATTAATGAGTTGATAGCTTGCTTTAATGAATTAAGTTTTAAGTTTGAAAACATCAAATTAATACTAGTTGGTCGATATGAAGATGAATTAGATCCACTCTCAAATGAAACAAAACAATTGATTAAAGATAATATTCATATTATTGAAGTTGGATTTCAGAAAGATGTAAAAAAGTATTTGTCTATCATGGATGTTTTAGTTTCTCCTTCTTACCGTGAAGGTTTTGGGTTATCATTATTAGAAGCTAATTTGATGGGTGTTCCAGTGATTGCTTCACATATTACAGGTTATAATGAAATAGTAATAGAAGGTAAAAATGGCTTTTTAATTCCGTCAAAAGATAAGGAGGCTTTACTTCAAAAAATGGTTGAGGTATACCACATTAAATCTGATTTAAGTAAAATGAAAGAATTTTGTATAAATAACGTTATTCAAAAATTTAATCATAAAGATGTTTTATCTGAGGCCTTATCATATTACAAATCATTATTAAACTAACAATGTACCAACACTATCTAAAACGCTTATTTGATTTTACCATCGCCTTGATTGGGATTATCTGTTTATCACCGTTAATTCTTGTGGTAACTATAGGATTATATTTTGCCAACCAAGGCAAGCCCTTCTTTTTTCAGGCACGTCCCGGATTAAACGAAAAAATCTTTCATATTATTAAGTTTAAAACGATGAATGATAAGAAAGATGCCCAAGGAAATTTATTATCAGATGCCGAACGTTTAACACCTATTGGAGCTTTTGTGCGCAAAACTTCTTTGGATGAAATACCTCAATTGATTAATGTCTTAAAAGGAGATATGTCTCTTATAGGACCTCGTCCATTGTTGCCTCACTATCTACCTTTGTATAATGAGGTGCAAAAAAAACGCCATTTGGTACGCCCTGGCATTACGGGATGGGCACAAGTAAATGGACGTAATACGATATCATGGCAAAAGAAGTTTGAATTGGATGTTTGGTATGTAGATCATATTTCTTTTGCTACAGATATAAAAGTGTTTTTAACGACTCTTAAAAAAGTATTTTTTAGAGAAGATATTAATCAGGAAGGACAAGCAACAATGGAAATGTTTAATGGAAAAAATTAGTAAATGCATATTGTAAAATTATTGACGAAAATAAATGAGACAGGATTAACTACAAATACTTTAGATTTAACTGAATCTTTTGTTAAAAAGGGTCATACTGTAACAGTTTTTATTGGAAAATCAGAATATTATAATGATGGATTAAAATATTTAGAGGAAAGATTTGCAGATTCTGGCGCAAATATAATTTGGTATGGAAATGTAAATAAATCAGGAATATTACAGAAAATTCTTCAAACTGTATTTATTTTATATAAAATTGTTTGTTTGAAACCAGATATAATACATGCACAATCCCCATATCTATCTTTTATACCATGGTTATTAAGAAAAAAATTTGTTTCTACAGTTCATGTTGCAGATCTTCCTAAACGTTTTGAGTATAAAAATGCTACAAGAGTTATTGCAATTAGTGATGAAACAAAAAAATATGCAATTAACCATTTTCAATACAAAGAAGATGATATTGATTTAGTTTTTCATGGTGTGTCATTAAGATATGAAAATAAAATTACTAACTCTGAGATAAAGAGTTTAAAAGAAAAATTAAACATATTAGATACAGATATCGTAATAGGAATTGTTGCCAGCATTGAAAAACGTAAAGGTCATGACATTTTATTAAATGCCATAGATAAATTAGGTAGCTTAAATTCTAATATAAAGGTTTTAATCGTAGGATCTTACAAATCTAAAAATGAACAAGGATGGCTCGAAAATGAAATTAATAATACAGATTTAGTTGATAAAGTATGTATTGTTCCTTATCAAGATCCTAAACCTTTTTATGACATGATGGATATATTTGTGTTACCTTCAAGATTGGAAGGATTTGGTTTAGTCGTAATAGAAGCAATGTTATCTAAATGTTGTGTTGTGCGATCAGATACTGAAGGTGCATATGATCAAATTTCTCATGGGGAAACTGGATTTATCTTTAAAAATGAAAATATAGAAGAACTAAAATCTATTTTAGAGCATTTAATTAAAGACGAATCACTACGAAAAAGAGTTGCCTCAAATGGTAAGGAGTTCGCACTTAATAATTTTACATCTGATATAATGGCAGAGAAGACTATAGAAGTTTATCAAAAAGTAATTAATTTGAAATAATGAACAATAATATACTTATAACATCAGCAGGACAAAGAGTTTCTTTGGTAAGATCTTTTCAAAAAGAACTTAAAAAAATCTATAAAGATGGTAAAGTTTTTACTGTAGATTTTAACCCATCATTATCTCCTGCTTGCCATGTTTCAGATGGTTACAGAAAAGTAAAAAGAGTAACAGATAAAAGTTATATTGATGAGTTAATATCGATATGTAAAGAGCTTGAAGTAAGGTTGATAGTGCCAACTATTGACACTGAATTATTAATTCTTGCGGAGAACAAAGATTTATTTTTAAGAGAAGGAATAATACCTATAGTTTCAAGTCTTAACTTCATAAAGAAATGTAGAGATAAACGAATAATTAATGAATTTTTCGTCGAAAATAATATTGATATTCCTAGAGAAGTGGATAAAAATAATTTAACATTTCCATTTTTTATAAAGCCTTTTGATGGCTCTTTAAGTAAGGATATTTTTATTATTAGAAAAGAAAGTGAATTAACGCCATATCATTTTTCTAATGAAAAATTAATGTTTATGGAGTACATTGATCATGATGATCATGATGAATATACAGTAGATACCTATTATGATAAAAATGGAAATTTAAAATGTGTTGTGCCTCGTAAACGAATTTTTGTTAGAGCAGGTGAGGTAAATAAAGGAGTAACACATAAGAACGAAATTGTGAATTATGTAAATAATCGTCTTTCAAAAATTCAGGGTGCTATAGGTTGTTTGACAATGCAATTTTTTTTTAATCCAATTTCCAAAAGAATTATAGGTATAGAAATAAATCCACGATTTGGAGGAGGTTATCCCTTAAGTTATTTAGCAGGAGCAAACTATCCTAGGTTTCTTATTGATGAATATATGCAAAATCAAGATATTTCTTTTTTTGAAGATTGGGAAGATAAATTATTAATGCTTCGTTATGATCATGAAATTTTAGTACATAATTATTTGGAAGAAAATTCTAGTGTCTCAAACATAAAAATCTATGACCAAGTTAAATAAATTTATAATTTTTGATTTAGATGATACATTGTATTATGAAATAGATTTTTTGAAATCTGCATATAATGAAATATCTATATTGCTTGACAATATAAATCGAGAAGAACTTTATAATAGAATGTTATTTCTTTTTTATTCAGGTAAAAATGTTTTTAATTATTTAACAGATAGATATTCTGTAACTTTAGATCAATTATTATTTCTATATAGAAATCATAAACCAAATATTGTTTTGAATGAAGGGGGAATAGAAATAATTAATAAAGCAAAATCTCTAAATTATAAATTAGGATTAATCACTGATGGATATTCTATTACTCAACGTAATAAATTAAAAGCTCTAGAAATAGAAAATTATTTTGATAAAATTATTATTTCTGAAGAATTTGGGTCTACTAAGCCAAATGAAAATAATTATAAAGCATTTGTAACAGAAGGAATTTACGAATTTTTTTATATTGGTGATAATACTAAAAAAGATTTTATAACTCCTAATAAATTAGGATGGACTACAATTTGTTTATTGGATAATGGAGTAAACATCCATAAGCAGGATAATAATTTGCCAGTTCAATATTTACCACAGAATTATATTAATAATCTTAAAGAAATTTTAGATTTAATAATTAAATAATTTATCTTTTATACCTGAATTGTTTTTAATCCTGGTAAAGTAATTAAATTTAATCCACCCCAAAATTAATAATTTTAACCTCATCAAGAATCGATTATTTTAAATAAAAAAAAATAAATAACTGATAATCAAAAAGATGTGAATAATTTTTCGTAAATTTTAAAGACTAACTTTAATTTAAACGGAATGGAAAAGAATCCACATCACAACACGATGAAAACATTTCAGCAAATTATTGTTGAAATAGATAAGATTAAATTAGCATTAGAAAATCTAGATGTCCATTCGATGGATTTAGTACTAATGGAAGAAAGGGAAGTATTAGAACTACTTAAAATTAGTCGATCAACATTGTTCAACTATCGAGAAAAGAAAATAATTAAAGCATATAATTTTTTCGGTCGAAACATCTATTTCAAACACGAAATTTACAAAGTAATCATCAATCAATTACTTCATTAAAAATAGAAAAAAGAGCTTAATAGCTCTTTTTTTAATACCCTAATACACCATTTAACACGAACAAACCTCGAACAAAAGAGCCAGAAACTCTACGTTAATATACAGAAAAGAGCTACCCAAAAGCCAGACTTGTATATTTCTGTCGAATCTTGTACAAAATTTATTAATTAAGTTTTAGTACACTCAACGATGTAGGTATAAATCCAATTTCCTTAAATATTTAGTTTTAGTTAATAATTTAGAGTAAATCAATTATTTAACAACAAAAATATATAGTATGGGAAAAATTAACGACAGTATTATTTCAGGAACATCAGGGCGTACAGGGCGCATTGTTGTAGCAAATGTCAACGGCATTGAAATTTCACGTATTCGACCAAAAAAATCTTCAAAACCTCCTACATCTAAACAGCTATTAGTTAAAGATCGTTTCAACAAAGTAGTTGAATTCATGAGAAGTTACCGCGAATATGCTAAAAAATTCTATGGCCATAAAGTAGGTTTAAAATCTCCTTATAATAATGCAATGGGGAATATTTTAAATTCAATAGAATGTGATATGAATAATTTAACTCTTATTCCCCATTATGACAGAATGCATTTCTCAAAAGGCATAGGGGTTAGCCCACAACCAACAGCTATTAGTTCACCAAATCCTTACACCTTACAAATAGATTGGGAAAATAATACAGCAGGTACATCTGATGAAGATGATTATTTGGTTGTTCTTTTAGCTGAAGATGAGCAATTAGATGCACAAACAGTATTTTATAAAACCACTACGAAACGTATTGATGAAACAATACAATTAACCCTTTTACCAAGATATCAAAATAAAGACATGCACGTTTGGATTGCATTCGTAAATAATGAAGATTTGTATGCATCAAATTCAATATACATCGGATCAATTACAATAATTTAAAACCTAAGTATTTATAATCAAAAGTCTGTTATACAACAGACTTTTTTATTAATAAAAGCTCCATTAGAACTTTAGTCCAATAGACCAAATGTTATTAAATTAAGCAAAATAAAACCTAGCATTTAAATTTATGACGTAAATAAAATAAATTAGATGAAGGATAAGAATATTTGAGATTAAGAGGAGAAGCTTAATAAGCTTCGGAATATAGTTAGATTAGAGAGTTAAATATATTTATTTAAAGAAGTTAATTTGAAAACTATAATATGTAGAACTAATACGGAATCATAATTTTTAGTCCAATAGATTTATAGCCTTGATTTTTTGAATACTTTTTTATCAAGAAAAAAGTATTGAATAACAATAATAATCTTTCGAATAAAAGAAGACATTTAACCCATTCTCGAAATCATATTATTAATGCTTAAAACATCATAAAATAAAATTGGCCTAACGATTAGCAGACGAGTGTCAATCCATTGAGCGAATTGTAAAAATGTTTACCGAGTGCTAGCGAGCGATTTAAACATTTTAAAGAAGCGAAACGAAAATTGCCGTCGAAAATCGCAGCCTTGATTTTTTGAATACTTTTTTATCAAGAAAAAAGTATTGAATAACAATAATAATCTTTCGAATAAAAGAAGATAATAAATTCATTCCCGAAATAATATTATTTATGCTTAAAACATCATAAAATAAAATTGGCCTAACGATTAGCAGACGAGTGTCAATCCATTGAGCGAATTGTAAAAATGTTTACCGAGCGCAAGCGAGCGATTTAAACATTTTAAAGAAGCGAAATGAAAATTGACCGTCGAAAATCGCAGCCTTGATTTTTTGAATACTTTTTTATCAAGAAAAAAGTATTGAATAACAATAATAATCTTTCGGATAAAAGAAGATAATAAATTCATTCTCGAAATCATATTATTAATGCTTAAAACATGATAAAATAAAATTGGCATAACGATTAGCAGACGAGTGTCAATCCATTGAGCGAATTGTAAAAATGTTTACCGAGCGTTAGCGAGTGATTTAAACATTTTAAAGAAGCGAAACGAAAATTGCCGTCGAAAATCGCAGCCTTGATTTTTTGAATACTTTTTTATCAAGAAAAAAGTATTGAATAACAATAATAATCTTTCGAATAAAAGAAGAAAATAAATTCATTCTCGAAATCATATTATTAATGCTTAAAACATGATAAAATAAAATTGGCATAACGATTAGCAGACGAGTGTCAATCCATTGAGCGAATTGTAAAAATGTTTACCGAGCGTTAGCGAGTGATTTAAACATTTTAAAGAAGCGAAATGAAAATTGACCGTCGAAAATCGCAGCCTTGATTTTTTGAATACTTTTTTATCAAGAAAAAAGTATTGAATAACAATAATAATCTTTCGGATAAAAGAAGAAAATAAATTCATTCTCGAAATAATATTATTTACGCTTAAAACATCATAAAGTAAAATTGGCCTAACGATTAGCAGACGAGTGTCAATCCATTGAGCGAATTGTAAAAATGTTTACCGAGCGCTAGCGAGTGATTTAAACATTTTAAAGAAGCGAAATGAAAATTGACCGTCGAAAATCGCAGCCTTGATTTTTTGAATACTTTTTTATCAAGAAAAAAGTATTGAATAAAATATACATGATACAATCGAATATGAGTACAACGATTTACAGTTTTGATTAATGAATACTTTATTTATCAAGAAAAAAGTATTCAATAACAACAATATCTAACAACTATCTTTTAAATTTGCCTTCAGTAAAACACAAACAATGAGCACAAAAATATGGTTATCCTCTCCACACATGGGAGGAACTGAACTAAAATATATACACGAAGCATTTGAATCTAACTGGGTTGCTCCATTAGGGCCAAATGTAAACGGTTTTGAAGAAGATTTAGAACAATATTTACAACAAGATTCTCATGTAGCCGCTTTATCAGCTGGGACCGCTGCGTTACATTTAGCTTTAATAGAATGTGGTGTATCACATGGCGATGAAGTAATTTGTCAAACAATGACTTTTTCAGCTTCAGCTAATCCAATTGCATACCAAGGTGCAATTCCTGTTTTTGTAGATTCTGAACCAGAAACATGGAACATTTGTCCTATTGCTTTAGAAGAAGCGATTAAAGATCGTATAGCAAATGGAAAAACACCTAAAGCGATTATTGCGGTTCATTTATACGGAATGCCTTACAAGGTAGATGAGGTACATGCCATTGCTGATAAATACCAAATTCCAGTGATAGAAGATGCTGCAGAAGCATTAGGTTCAACTTACAAAGGCCAAGCAGCCGGAACTTTCGGGAAATTTGGAGCATTATCTTTCAACGGCAATAAAATTATTACAACATCAGGTGGTGGAGCGTTAGTTTGTCAAACGAAGACAGACAAAGATCAAGCGGTATTTTTAGCAACTCAAGCACGCGATAACGCACCTCATTATCAACATTCTCAGATTGGTTATAATTACAGAATGAGTAATATTACGGCTGGAATTGGTCGTGGTCAAATGGAAGTTTTAGATCAACGTGTTGAAGCTCGTCGTGCGATGAATCATTTCTATCAAGAATTGTTTAAAGACATTGACGGAGTTACTGTTTTCACTGAACCAACAGAAGAATTTTATTCTAACCATTGGTTATCTGCCATTATAATTAATCCTGAAATTACAGGCGTTAATCGTGAAGATCTACGATTAGCATTCTTAGAAGACGATATAGAATCTCGACCTTTATGGAAGCCGATGCACATGCAACCTGTATTTGAAAATTCACCTTATTATGGAGGAACGGTTGCAGAAGAATTATTTAATAATGGATTATGTTTACCTTCAGGATCTAATTTATCGGATGAGGATCGTAATCGAATCGCTCAGAAAGTGAAACAAGTATTCGGAAAGTAATAATTTAATAACAATATAATTTTTAAAAGAGAATTGACTTTAGTTGATTCTCTTTTTTTGTTGTAATCATCATCTTAAAATCATCACTCGATAAAACCTGGCCTAACGATTAGCAGACGAGTGTCAATCCATTGAGCGAATTGTAAAAATGTTTACCGAGCGCTAGCGAGCGATTTAAACATTTTAAAGAAGCGAAATGAAAATTGACCGTCGAAAATCGCAGCCTTGATTTTTTGAATACTTTTTTATCAAGAAAAAAGTATTGAATAACAATAATAATATTTCGGATAAAAGAAGACATTAAATCAATTCTCGAAATAATATTATTTATGCTTAAAACATCATAAAATAAAATCGCAGCCTTGATTTTTTGAATACTTTTTTATCAAGAAAAAAGTATTGAATAACAATAATAATCTTTCGGATAAAAGAAGACATTAAATTCATTCCCGAAATGATATTTATTTTTAGTCTAATAGATTTATAGTCTTGACTTTTTGGTTACTTTTTTGTCAAGAAAAAAGTAATGAATAATAATAAAAGATACTCTATTAAAAGAAGATATTAAATCAATTCTCGAAATAATATTATTTATGCTTAAAACATCATAAAATAAAATCGCAGCCTTGACTATTTAATTACTTTTTTATCAAGAAAAAAGTATTGAATAACAATAATAATCTTTCGGATAAAAGAAGACATTAAATTCATTCTCGTAATATGAATTTATTTTTAGTCTAATAGATTTAAAGCCTTGACTTTTTAATTACTTTTTGTCAAGAGAAAAGTAATAAATGAAAAAAGTAATATAGATAAGTAAATGACGATGTCATCGATATAATTAAAAAACTTATCTTCGTTTACATTAAGAAAATCGAATGAAATACATCAAAGGATTACTAGTTTTACTTTGGCGAATTTGGATGATTATTCTCGGAGCAAGTTATGTTCTTGTGTTCGGATTATTTGTTACAATTCCATTAATATTTTCAGAAAAAGCTTTCAAATATATTTATCCGATAATAAGATATTGGGGTAAATTTATATTCTATGGAACAGGTTTTAGACTAGAGTACGAGGAAAAAGTAAAGTTAGATCCTAACGAAAATTATGTTTTCATCGCGAATCATACCTCGATGATGGATATTATGACAGTTCTAACAGTCTTAAAACATCATCCAATTGTATTTGTAGGGAAAGCTGAATTAGGCAAAATTCCTATCTTTGGAAGGATTTATAAACGCATTTGTATTTTGGTTGATCGTTCTAGTTTAAAGAGTCGAGCACAAGTTATCCCAAATGCAAAACAGAAGTTAGATCAAGACTTAAGTATTTTTATCTTTCCAGAAGGTGGTGTTTCAGACGATACTTCAATTGTTTTAGATAAATTCAAGGATGGAGCTTTTAATATAGCCATCGAAACCCAATCTCCAATTGCCGTTTTATCCATCGAAGGTTTAAAAGAAATGTTTCCTTTCAATTGGTTCCAAGGATATCCAGGTACGGTTAAAGTTAAACTCTTGGATATTGTAGAAACGAAAGATAAAAATGTAAAAGAGCATAAAGCTGAAATTAAAAATTACACGTATCAAATTATACGTAAAGAAATAGAATAATGCGAAGAATAATACTATTAGCAGTTGGAGCTGCAATTACAGTTGCATGTAATAAACAAGTTGTTGAAGTTTCAAATAATAATGAAGGAAGAGATAGTCAAACATTTGCGGATATTTCTAAAGCAAAAGTTAAGCATTTATCATTAGACATAGAAACTGATTTTGAGAAGCAAATCATCAAAGGATCGGCTCAATATTCATTTGAAAATAATGATGCAAATGAAATCATTTTCGATACTGAAAAATTAACAATTGATTCAGTTTTATTAGCAAACGGAAAAAAGACAGAGTTTTCTTTAGGTAAAAAAGACGAAATCAAAGGTCAACCGTTACACATCAAAGTCGATAAAAACGATACCATCGTAAAAATCTTTTATAAAACATCGCCAGACGCCAATGCTTTACAATGGTTAGATGCATCGCAAACAAACGATAAAAAAGCACCTTTTTTATTAACACAAGGTCAAGCAATTTTAACGCGTTCATATATTCCAATTCAAGATACTCCTTCTATTCGAATCACTTACGATGCAAAAGTAAAAGTACCTAAAGGTTTGATGGCTTTAATGAGTGCGATTAATCCAAAGGAGAAATCTGCTGATGGAATTTACAATTTCAAAATGCCTCAACCTATTGCACCTTATTTGGTTGCTTTAGCTGTTGGTGATGTAGAGTACAGAGCAATCGATCATCGTACAGGTGTTTATGCTGAACCAGGTATGATTGATGCGGCTTCGTGGGAATTTGCTTTAACGGGTAAAATGGTTGATACTGCCGAAAAATTATATGGGGAATATCCATGGGAACAATTTGATGTGTTAGTTTTACCACCTTCATTTCCTTTCGGAGGAATGGAAAATCCTCGTCTTACATTTGCTACGCCAACTGCTATTGTGGGCGATCGTTCGATGACAAATTTAATTGCTCACGAATTAGCACACTCTTGGTCAGGAAACTTAGTTACCAATTCAACGTGGGATGATTTCTGGGTGAACGAAGGTTTTACAGTTTATTTCGAACGTCGTATTATGGAAGAGTTAGAAGGGAAAGATTATTCGGATATGATTTCGGTAATCGGTTTCCAAGACTTAGAAACTTCTATGCGTAATATTCCAGAAAAATACACGTCACTTAAAGTGAACATGACAGGAGCTAATCCTGATGATGCTTTTTCAGATGTGCCTTATGATAAAGGATATTTATTCTTAAAAATGTTAGAAGATCGTTATGGACGTGAGAAATTTGATAAATTCTTAAGAGTTTACTTCAACTTACATGCATTTCAAACGATGACAACAGAAAAATTCGTGGATTATATGAAAGCGAATTTAACGAATGGAGAAGATGATTTTGTTCAAGAATGGATTTACACAACTGGTTGGCCTAAAAATTTAGTAAAACCAACATCAAAATTATTCGATTTAACAGAAGCTCAGTTCAATCAAGATATTCAAAACGGACGTAATAATATTGCCGCTAAAAAAGTTGAAATTAGTTCAAAATCAACAAACGAGTGGGTTCATTTTATTCGATTAATCGATCCTAAAAAGAATACTATTCAAGATTTAAAATATTTAGATGAGGTTTACGATTTTACCAATTCTAAAAACCCAGAAATTCAGACAGCTTGGTTCGAGAAGTCATTCTTAATGAAATATGATGTGGTAAATGCGAATGCAAAAGAATTTTTAGTTCGCGTAGGTCGCCGTAAGTTTTTAGAACCATTGTATTTAGCTTTAAAAGAGTCTAATCAAATGTCTTTAGCAAACGATATTTACAAATCAGCTCGTCCGAATTATCATTTTGTTGCACGAAATACGATTGATGCAATGCTTAATTATAAGGCAAACTAATGGCAATTGTAGCATATACAGACGGTTCTTCTTTAGGAAATCCTGGACCAGGAGGTTATGGATTAATCTTATTGGAAACCGAAAAAATGATAAAGAAAGAAATTTCACAAGGTTTCCGATTAACGACGAATAACCGAATGGAATTAATGGCGGTTTGTGTGGCGTTAGAATCTTTAAAATTTACAAATACTGAAATTACAATTTTCACCGATTCAAAATATGTAGTAGACGCTGTCGAAAAGCGTTGGGTTTTTGGTTGGGTTCAAAAAGGATTTAAAGGAAAAAAGAACGAAGATTTATGGCGTCGTTTTTTACAGGTTTATAAAATTCAGAAAGTTAAATTTCAATGGGTTAAAGGTCATGCAGGAAATGTTTGGAATGAACGTGCAGACCAATTAGCAGTAGAAGCTGCAAATAAACCAGAAAATTTTAAAATTGATTCTTATTTCGAAGCGAATCAAGACGAATAATTTTTACTTTTGCGGAGAGGAATACAGTAATGAAAATGAAGTTTTGGATAATAATTCTTCCACTAGTACTAAGTTTATTTGCTTGCAATAGTAAGGAAAAGAACAATGTTGTTGTCTTTAGTGGACAGATTAAAAATACGAGTTTAGATAGTGTCTATGTAATTTTAAATGAACGTGAAAAAGGTTTTGCATTAGATTTTGATGGAAATTTTTCTGATACAATTCAATTAAATGACGAAGGCTACAAAACTTTTTCAATCGATAGGGAAGAATATTCTTTGTATTTAATTCCAGGAGATAGTTTATTTTTCAAGACAGATTTAAGAAAATTAGAAGAAACTTTCCATTTCAAAGGGATTGGAGCAGAGCGAAATAATTATCTTTTTGAAAAGGATAAATTAATCAATGAATGGTTTGCCAACGAGTCACTTTTTAGATTAGATGCCGATCAATACATTCAAAATATAGAAGATTTTACAGCAAACCTAAGAAAGGTAATGGTTGATTACCATGTTGATAAATCTTTTGAAAAAATTGAGGCTCGAAATTTATACTTTGACGAGTTTAACTTGTTGTACACTTACAGAGATTCTTACGCGTATTTTAATCCTACTAAAACTCAGTTACCAATTGACTTTTTAGATTTTAAGAGGTTTGATTTGGATAACGATAATGATTTTAAACAATTTAAAAGTTACAGAGGAATTGTTACTTACTTTTTAGATGAAAAATTGAATAGAGGTGAGTCACCAATAGATATTTTAAAAAATATAAAAAGCGAATCAATTAAATATTCCTTCATTCGCGCATTGATCGACGATTTAGATCCATCGGACGAATTTAGCGCAATTACTTACCAAGCAATACAAACATTTTGCGATCATCAACCTTGGTTAAAAGAAGCAAAATTGATAATGGATAATAGAAAAAAATAGTTGCTGATGCAATTATTTTTTTTTACCTAATAGGTTGCTAAATTATTTTTAATTACGCAATCGTTATCGTTTTATTATAATTTGAAAAGGCATCTATTTTTGTCTAAATTTGTTAAGTAACAAACAGATTATGGCATTAAATACAATCAATCCAACAACAACTTCAGCTTGGAAAAACTTACAAGCACACTACGAATCTATTCAACATACAACAATCAAAGAATTATTTGAAGCGAATCCAAAACGTTTCGAACAATTTTCTATACAATATCCATCATTATTAATCGATTATTCTAAAAATAGAATCAATGCAGAAACGATTCAATTATTAGTTGATTTAGCGAAAAAAACTGGCGTTGATGAAGCGATTCAACAGATGTTTAACGGCGATCAAATTAATGTTACAGAAGGTCGTGCAGTTTTGCACACCGCTTTACGAAACCGTTCGAACGAAGAAGTTTTGGTTGATGGCGAAGATGTAATGCCTAAGATAAATGAAGTGTTAGAACAAATGAAGTCATTTTCTAATCAAGTGATTTCTGGGCAATGGAAAGGGTTTACTGGTAAAGAAATTACAGATGTTGTAAACATCGGTATCGGAGGTTCTGATCTTGGTCCTGTGATGGTGACTGAAGCGTTAAAACACTATAAAACGCGTTTAAACGTTCATTTTGTTTCTAATATTGACGGAACACATTTAGCAGAAACATTTAAAGTTATTAATCCGGAAACGACTCTTTTTATCGTTGCTTCGAAAACGTTTACTACACAAGAAACGATGACGAATGCCTTTACAGCAAAGCAATGGTTATTAGATAACGGAGCTGCTGAAAAAGACGTTGCAAAACATTTTGTGGCATTATCTACTAATGCGAATGGAGTTGCGGATTTTGGTATAGATACAGCCAATATGTTCCAATTTTGGGATTGGGTTGGTGGTAGATACTCTTTATGGAGTGCGATTGGTTTAAGTATTTGTTTAGCCGTTGGGTATGATAATTTTGAGGAATTGTTAGAAGGTGCTCACGAAATGGATAATCATTTTAAATCTGAAACGTTAGATCAAAATATACCTGTGGTTTTAGCTTTAATAGGTATTTGGTATAACAATTTCTTTGGAGCGGATTCTGTTGCTTTATTACCATACGAACAATATTTATCTCGTTTTGCGGCTTATTTCCAACAAGGAGATATGGAATCGAATGGTAAATATATTGGGCGTGATGGAAAGAAAGTTGATTACGAAACTGGACCTATTATTTGGGGTGAACCAGGAACTAATGGGCAACATGCTTTTTACCAATTAATTCATCAAGGAACAAAATTAATTCCTGCTGATTTTATCGCCGGAGCTAATTCATTGAATAATTTAGGTGATCATCATGCAAAATTATTATCAAACTTTTTCGCACAAACAGAAGCGTTAGCTTTTGGTAAAGACGAAGAAACTGTTGTTGCGGAATTGGTAAAAGCTGGGAAATCGCAAGAGGAAATAGATTTCTTAACTCCGTTCAAAATTTTTGAAGGAAATCGTCCAACAAATTCAATCTTATACGAAGTATTAACGCCACGTGTTTTAGGAAATTTAATCGCGATGTACGAACACAAAATTTATGTTCAAGGCGTGATTTGGAATATTTTCTCATTCGATCAATGGGGAGTAGAATTAGGAAAACAATTAGCAAACGTTATTTTACCAAAATTAGAAAATGAAGAGAATGTAACTTCTCATGATTCTTCGACTAACGGCTTAATCAATGCCTATAAATTTTGGAGAAAATAGTTTTCAGATATATTTAAAATTTTAAAGGGATATTCATTGAATATTCCTTTTTTTATTTCAAATTCAGCTCGAATTTTAATATTTCTGAGTTAAAATATAGAGCATAAAAAAAGCCTGAAAAATGTTCAGGCTTAAAATTAACACATGAGGACAAAATTTACTCTACTAAATCTTATACTCTTATAATATTTCAATTAGTGTGCCAAAAAATAAAAAACATCAATATTTATTTATTAATCTATTAATATCATAGATTAGTAGGAGGATTTTCGGTTTTTTAGCTCATAATCAATTTCTAAATCATAAAGATTTATGCAATTAGTCTAAAAAAATAGACGAGTCATAGCAATTATGTCAGTTAATTTTAAAAATATAAATAAAAAAAACCTCCGATTGGAGGCTTATATTTTGATTAATTAACTGCAATTATTTTTCCTTGCATTGTTGCTGTATGTCCAGGGAACGAGCATAAGAATTGATAATCTCCAGGCTTCTCAATTTTGAATTTTATTTGGTCATTTTCTTTACCACCTAAAAGTTTAGTATGTGCCAAAATATCAGCTTGTTTTTCTTTTGGAATGTAATCAGTATCTTTTTCTGAAGATGCTGCGTACGCAAAATCTCCTAAATCAACACCTTGATTCAGAATAACTAAATTATGTCCCATTGCTTCTTTAGACATAGTTCCGTTATTCATTAACAACAATGTAATTTCTTCTCCAACTTTTACGGTAAAGGTCGTTTTATCAAAAGTCATATCATCATTGGCTTTAATTACGATATGATTCGTTGTTTGTGCAGTTGCAGAAGTAGTAGCTTCAGGAGTTGAAGTTTCGTTATATTCGATTATATCTGTATTTGCATTTGATTTTTCTTCTTTTCCGCACGAGAAAACTAGCGGAAGAACAAATGCCATTAAAAAAATCTTTTTCATAATTCTTCAAATTTCGATTAAGTTACGATTATTATGGATGAATTAAAAGTTTTTTTCTATGATAGAAACTAGTACAAAAAAAAGGACATCAACTGATGTCCTTTTTGTATTTAATTCCTAAGGAATATCTAAATATTTATGAGTTTGTAAAGAAATTCTCCATTTCGGATTTTCTTTAACGTATTCTACAATCTCAGGTAAGTTTTTATCACGTTTACTCCATTCAGTTTGTAAGTATAAAACGCAATCTTTACCTACACGAGCTGCTTGTTCTTCAGCAAACTTAAAATCATGTTGATTATAGATGATACATTTTAATTCGTGCGCTGCTTCGCAAACATCATCTTTTGGTAACATCGTTTTCTTTGGAGAAAGGCAAACCCAATCAATATCGCCTGACATTGGATAAGCTCCGGAAGTTTCCATGTGGATACGCGCTCCTTTTTCGTGTAGTTTTTTCGTTAAATACGATAAATCCCACATCAATGGTTCACCACCAGTAATTACGATAATATTTGCTTGTGAAGTTGCAATTTCAACAATATCTTCAACCAAAGTTAAAGGATGTTTTTCTGCGTCCCAGCTATCTTTTACATCACACCAATGACATCCAACATCGCATCCACCTAATCGGATAAAATAGGTAGCCACACCAGTATAAGCTCCTTCACCTTGAATTGTGTAAAAGTGCTCCATAATTGGTAATAACTTACCTTCTTTAAGTAGTTCTTGTTGTTCTTTTGTCGTTGATGTAATATTAATCATTCTTATTTGTTGTTTCTGTTGTAAGCTAATAAAGTATTTTTTAATAACATTGCTCTTGTCATTGGGCCAACACCACCTGGTACTGGAGTAATCCAAGAAGCTTTTTCTTTTACGTTTTCAAAATCTACGTCACCAGCTAATTTAAATCCTTTTGGAGATGAAGGATCGTCAACGCGAGTAATACCAACGTCTACGATAACTACACCGTCCTTTACCATATCAGCTTTTAAAAATTCAGGAACTCCTAAAGCTGTAATTACAATATCAGCTTCTTTGGTATATTTTGCTAAATCTTCTGTTTTTGAATGAGTAATTGTAACTGTGCTGTTTCCAGGGTTTCCATTTTTACTCATTAAGATTGACATTGGACGTCCAACGATACGAGATCTACCAATTACAACTGTGTGTTTACCAGCTGTAGGAACATTGTAACGCTCTAACATTTCCATAATTCCGTAAGGTGTAGCCGGTAAAAATGTTTCCATTTCTAACGCCATTTTACCAAAATTCATTGGGTGAAATCCGTCCACATCTTTATCAGGATCGATTGCGTTAATTACAGCCTCTTGATCGATGTGTTTTGGTAATGGTAATTGAACAATAAAACCATCTAAATTAGCATCATTGTTCCATTCTTTGATCTTAGAAATTAATTCTTCCTGAGAAATTGTATCGTCTAAAATTAATTCAGAAGATTCAAAACCTACGAATTTACAATCTTTGATTTTGTTGTCTACATATGTGCGTGATGCGCCATCGTTTCCAACTAAAATTGCACCTAAATGTGGTGCACGTTTTCCTTGTTCTTTGTACGATTCAACTTTCAATTTGATCTCGTTCTTGATCTCTTTTGAAAGTTTAATACCATCTAAAATTTGCATTGTTTGTTGTGTTTGCGCAAAGATAAGAACAAAATAGTTATGAATAAAGTTGTTGATAACTAGATTTAAGAGGTTTGAAAGATTGATTGGAAATAAAAAAAGCTATCAATCAAAAAATGATAAATAGCTTTTAGTATATATTTTCGTTGTAATCTAAACAAATGAGTTTAATTGCTCTTTTACAGTTTTGTATTCAGCTGCGATAATTGCATCTTCTTCTGTTGGGAATTGGAAAATTCCTGAATTAACACTTTGGATTCGTTCAACAATTTTAAAACTTAAAACTGCCTTTTCTGTTTGTCCGATTGTTAAATATACACGAGCTGCTTTTAGATAAGTTCTAATACTAGCTTTCTTTAACTCATCAGACAATAAAAATTGATCTCGATCTTCGTCAGCGATTAATAAAGTTGCTAATTCATTATCATCTAAACGATAATATGAGCGTAACATTTCATTGAAATGAAAAATGAAATTATCATCTTCGTCACCAATTTCGTACGCAATTAGACGAGCCATTGATTTTCCTAACTCTTCGATATATTTAGAAATAAAATCTTTTCTAATCATAATTTAATCTAATTTCATAGATAATTCTTTCATTGTTTTTCCGGCATTTTTACCTTCATAAAGTATGCTATAAACAGCATGAATTATTGGAGCTTTAATCTTGTATCCTTCATTTAAGATAGCAACACCTTTTGTTGCATAATAACCTTCAGCAACCATATTCATTTCCATAATAACGGATTGAACAGAATATCCTTTTCCAATCATATTTCCGAAAGTTCGGTTTCGAGAAAAATTTGAATATCCAGTTACCAATAAATCACCCAAATATGCCGAATCGTTAATTTGACGTTTGGTTTTATTGACTTGTTTCAAGATGTCATTCATTTCACGAATCGCGTTACTCATCAATACCGCATGGAAATTATCTCCGTAACCTAATCCGTGAGCAATACCAGCAGCAACGGCATAAATATTTTTTAAAATTGCACCGTATTCTGTACCGAAAATATCGTTTGAGATTTTAGTATTGATAAAATTACAAGCCAAACAATCTGCAACTGTTTTAGCCTTCAATTCATCTAAAGCAGCAATTGTTAAATAAGATAAACGCTCTAAGGCAACTTCTTCTGCATGACAAGGACCACTTACAACACCTAATTGTTCATCTTTAATATTAAATTCGTCAACTAAATATTGTCCGACAGCTTTATAATGATTCGGAATAATTCCTTTAATTGATGTAACAACAAATTTATCTTTTAATGAAATCGTTAATTTACTTAAACAGCTTTCAACATAAATAGAAGGAACAACCAAAAAAATGATATCAGAATTTGATACAACTTCGTTGATGTTTGTAGAAATTTTTAATTTTTCAGGATTAAATTCTACATCTGTTAAATAATTTGGATTGTGGTGATTTTGTTCGATACTTTCTTTCACATATTCATCTTTCACCCACCAGTTGAATGTTTCAAGGTTTTTACTCAGCATTTTTGCAATTGCAGTTGCCCAGCTTCCATTCCCAATTAATCCAACTTTACGATTTGATAACTCAATCATAATAATTTTATTGAACTTACAAAGTTAAGGAATTTGTATTATACCTATTTTTGTATTTACAAAAACTTACGAACTTGTATAAAAAATTATTTAGCGAAACCATCATATATGGTGTAGGATCAATCTTGCCTCGATTGATAATGTTTGCTTTAAATCCTTTTATTATTGGAAAAACAGCAGAAACAGATTTTTCTATTTTTGGTCAATTATATGCCGCTGTATCTTTCTTAAATGTTATTTTAACTTTCGGTTTTGAAACTGCATTTTTCCGTTACGCAACAGAAGATGGTCTTTATCAAAAGGTTTTAAATACGGCATTTTGGTTTATGACAGCTACATCTTCTTTAATGCTGATTTTGCTTTATGTTTTTTTACAACCATTAGCAGATTTTGCGAATTATACAGAAAACCCAGAGTATTTATTATGGTTTGGTTGGATTGCTTTTTTTGATACAATTTGTGTAATTCCTTTTGCTGTACTTCGTTTTAAGAATAAGCCAATTTATTATTCAGCAATTAAGGTTTTCCAAAATGTGTTTCAGGCTTTATTAACCATTTTCTTGTTGTATTATATTTCGACTGATTTTATGGTTGATTTAGGATTTACGAACACGATTTCTTATCCTTTTATATCCAATTTAATTGCGTCTATTTTAGGTGTAGTTTTATTGTTAGGTGTGATTAAACAAGTTCAATTAAAATTTGATTCAGATCTTTTTAAGAAGATGTTTCTTTATGGATATCCGATTATGATTGCAGGTTTAGGATATATATTAAATGAGAATTTTGATAAATTAGTCCAACGTCAATTAATTGATGAAGCTGATGCTGGTTCATACGCAGCATGTTATAAAATCGCGACTTTGATGACGTTGTTTGTCACAGCTTATCGAATGGGAATAGAACCATTTTTCTTTAAAGTAGCAAAAGATAAAGACGCAAAGCAGATGTATGCAAATATCTTGTTTTTCTTTAGCTTGATTTGTAATGTTGTGATTTTAGGAATACTTGCTAATATTGATTTAATCAAACAAATTTTTATACCAAAATCATCATTCTGGTTAGCGTTAGATATTGTTCCAATTATTTTAATAGCGAACTTATTTTACGGGATTTATTACAATCTTTCTACATGGTATAAGGTAACAGATCGTACCAATGTAGGAACTAGAATCTCTTTAATAGGAGGAGCGATTACAGTTATATTAAACTTAATTTTATTACCAAAATATGGTTTCATGGTATCGGCTTGGGCAACATTAATCGCGTATGGAACGATGATGATCATCTCATATATCTGGGGACAAAATGCTTACAAAATTCCATATCAAACAGGAAAAATCATTTTATATATGACAATTGCAATTGTGATGGCATGTGTTAATTATTATGTTTTAGATTCTAATTTGATTATTGGTAATCTTTTATTAATCTCGTACATTGCATTGCTATTTATCGTAGAACGAAGAACTATTAAAAAACTGATTCAGAGATAAAATCCCATGAAAGTAAAAGTTATTAATCAATCGAAACACGCGTTACCAGAATATAAAACGGCTTTATCAGCTGGTATGGATTTGACAGCGAATATTGATGAACCAATTGAATTAAAACCTTTAGAAAGACGTTTAATTCCTACAGGATTATTCATCGAATTGCCAGCAGGTTACGAAGCACAAGTTCGTCCTCGTAGTGGTATGGCTTTAAAACATGGTTTAACTTGTTTAAATTCTCCAGGTACAATTGATGCAGATTATCGTGGTGAAATTGGTGTAATTATCGCCAATGTTTCTAATGATACTTATACTATCGAAGATGGTGAACGTATCGCACAATTAGTAATAGCAAAACACGAAACAATTTCGTGGGAACAAGTAGAAACTTTAGATGAAACTGAGCGTGGAGCAGGTGGATTCGGTAGTACAGGAAAGTAAGAGATCAAACTCAACAATATTTATTTAAAATGAAAATTATTATCCCAATGGCTGGACGAGGATCTCGTTTACGCCCACATACATTAACAACTCCTAAACCATTAATCCCTATTGCAGGTAAACCTATCGTTCACCGTTTAGTTGAGGATATCGCCAAAGTAAGTTCAGAAAAAATTGATGAAATTGTTTTCGTTATCGGTGATTTTGGTGCTGAAGTAGAAGCTGATTTAGTTACAATTGCAGAAAAATTAGGTGCGAAAGGTACAATTGCTCATCAATTAGAACCTCTTGGTACAGCACATTCAATTTGGATGGCAAAACAAGCTT